>JALFCG010000023.1 GCA_022771265.1 Prevotella sp. | reverse complement strand
TGTCACAGTTTCGCATCGGAGTATATTCTTTTTTTCGTGGTAAAGTTAGTAAATATTTATGAATCAAGCATATACAAAGCTATTTTTCTAATGGCGGTCATTAGAAAATGACAAGAAACTTTTTCTAATGACCGATTTGGGGTTATAAGAGCCAACAAGTCAAAGGCTTTGGTCTATGATACATTTCGGGAATTGATTGACAAGGCAATGACGTTGAAGATTAGCGGTTATTACAAGTCTACGGGGCATAGCGGACATGGATACAGCGAGTCTTTCAGCCGTGGCTATCCAGTTGGAAGTGACGGAAACAGACTTTTTTATTGCAAGGAGATTGATACCTATTTTATAATGTACTGCTACAAATCAGAATTTGTCAGCAAGCATAATGGCATGAAGTGGTACAAGTATTATAACCGTCTGATGCCTGTAAATCAGTTCGGAGATTATTTTGTTGATAATGATGCTGACGATATTGAACTGAAAATCGTTCCTGCATGGATAGAGGGTACTGACGACAAGTATGGCAATTGTATGTTTCTCGACTGCGGAGAGTTGGGCAGTAGAGAAACATGGACTATATCGGAAGACGGTACGGGTTCTTCTGGCTCTGCATCTTCTGGAATCTACATAGGACAAAGGCCGAACAATGAAGGGCAATTATCATCGGTACGCTATCACGATGATGTCGACTATGATGCCGGAGACTTGGCACAAGGCACTGCAAGCTATGTGATTAGCAAAGGAGAAACCGAGAAGTCATCTGCATACTTTGATGTTATATATGTCGGCTTTTGGAGTGGACATTATCTTTTCGGCGGTAATCAGCCACATCCTATAATAGATAAGGTGGAGGTTACTGACTCGTTTGGGTATAACAGAACTCTATTCACCTTGCGATTGAAAGACGGCATAGCCAATTCTATGCGCTTGTCAATGCACAAGATTGATGGAAAGCAGAAGTTCCATTTCTCTTTCCTCTCTGACACAATACCTAATCCTCGTGCATTGTTCTACATACGTGGGCAGAGGTATATATGCGAAAAAATAACTGCCACCTTCCATGAGTCGGGAAAGTCGCAGTTACTAAAGGGAATATTCTATCGTGTCTTAGCTGATTGAACGCTGCAGGGCTGTGGCATGGCGCTCGATGGTGGTGCGCAGCACCTTGGCGTAAATCTGTGTGGTCTTGATGTCCTGGTGCCCAAGCATACGAGCCACATTCTCTATAGGCACGTCGTGAGCCAATGCCATTGTAGCGAAGGAGTGGCGACTCATGTGGAAAGTCAACTTCTGCCTGAAGTGCAGCTCCATCTGTATCACATGAAGGTAGTCGTTGGCTTTCTGATTGCTTATCTTAGGCAGTTGGTAGTCGTACTTCTCAAGCACCTTCATGGCAGGAGAGAGGATAGGCGTGAAGAACTTTGTTTCAGTCTTGATACGGCTACCATCGATGTAGTACATCTTGCCTTCCTTCTTCGTCATGCTCTCGAAGTCGAAGGTCTGTGTGTCGCAGAACGACAGACCAGTATAGGCAGCGAAGATGAAGAGGTCACGCACCCTGGCAAGTTTGCCCTCGAACTTGTAGTTGCGCATGAGGTTCAGTTCAAGTTCGGTGAGCGGTTCACGCTCACGGCACTTGCCTCGCTTCAACGTCACCACTTGATAAGGATCCTGTGGAATTTCGCCCATCTGATAAAGTTGGCGAACCCACTTGTGGATTTTCTTGTGGTAGCCGTAACACGTCACATCGGTACGGGTGCCATCATGCAGCCAGTTGTCAAAGGCGATGATGTTCTTCGGAGTCAAGTCGCCATAGGTGTTGAGCTTACCGAATGTGCGCACGGTTTCAATGGCACAAATCTTGTGCTTGCGTGTACCTTCGCGCAAATCTTCATTGGCGAGAGCTTCCTCCATAAAGTCGAGAAAGCTCTTTCCACTTTTCTCCGACTCTTTGGGCTGCTTCTCCTTTACTTCCACCTTAGGCTTCTTGTCTTCGCCATTGAAGTGATACATGAAATTGTCGTAGGTACGCTCTTCATCAAGAACGTCCATCGCAGCAATGATTTTCTTACACTTTGCTACCAGAGCTTGTGTTTCGGGCGAAGCTGCTGCTGCTTGCCAGTCGTCGGGTGAATACTTGCCAATCATAATGTATTTACGAGTGGCACGTCCAAGATAAACTTGCACTTCCAAAAATCCGTAACCCCTCTTCTCGGAGTTTTTTCTACGGTCGAAGACGACCTCTACCAATTCCTTCTTCATCGTTAAAGTAGGTTTTAGTACAGCGGACAAATAAGTGGAGAAGATGAGAATAATGGGAGTTTAACAATTTTTAATTGGTAGTTTTACCAATTCCAGCTATTTAGTGGCTGAAAGTGTCACACGTTTTTAGAAAGTGTCACACAAAGTGTCACACATTTATGTATCGTTGTGTCCCGTTATGTCATCATCAAAGCACCAGGTTCAAATCCGCTGCGTTAATTAGACATTACGCTCGTCCTCTAAATAACTGTCTGAATTTCAAGTTACTCGCTCGTAACTAACTGTATATAAGCAACAAAGAGGATACTACCGAAGTAGAATCCTCTTTAACGTTGTTTTGTTCCGATGTGACCCGCATGGGGTCACAAAGTGATTCCGTTGGGGTTCGAACCCAAGACCCACAGCTTAGAAGGCTGTTGCTCTAATCCAACTGAGCTACGGAACCATCATTTTTGTTGATGCAAAATTAAGGATTTATTTTGATTTGATGAAACTTAGACGAATTGGAATGAGGTATTTAACAGTATTTAACCGAAAATTGTGGCGTATAGGCAAAATATCGCACACCGCTGGCTAACAATTTGTGGAAAATTACGTATATTTGCAAGAAAAGTGCTCCCGTATCCGGTAACAATTCTCATCATGGCAACGCTTGAGCACACTCGGTCGGGCTCATCTTGTTTAATGAAAACAATGGGTATAGCCTTGCACTCAACCGTGAACGTCCGACACCATACATAACTGTATGTCAAAGCCAAATACACAAATTGAAAAATATTATCAAATACATTCAAATCTTATGCGATTCATGAAAAAGATTATCTCATTTCTCTTTGCAGCAGCCTTGGCCTTGCCAAGTTTTTCTGCCATTCAGCGTCCCAAATTGATCGTCGGTTTAGTAGTTGACCAAATGAGATGGGACTACCTTTATTATTATTACGACCAATTCCAAGATGGAGGTTTGCGTCGCTTGGTCGACGAAGGCTTTAGTTTCGAGAACACGATGATCAACTACGTGCCCACCGTCACCTCCATTGGACACACTTGCATCTACACAGGAGCCGTCCCGGCACTGAATGGAATTGCGGGAAACAATTTCTACGAGAACGGCGTAAAAATGTATTGTTGTGGCGACTCAACCGTGAAGAGTGTGGGATCTAACAGTCGCGAAGGAAAGATGTCACCCCGCAACCTCATCGCAACGGGTATTGGCGACATGTTAAAGATAGCCACTGACTTTCAAGGCAAGGTGTTTGGCGTGGCTCTCAAAGACCGCGCAGCAATTCTGCCAGCAGGTCACGCCGCCGATGCGGCTTATTGGTGGGACCAATCGGCAGGTCACTTCATCACATCATCCTATTATATGAACGAATTGCCAAATTGGGTTAAAAAGACGAACAAACAATTGTGCGTAAAGCCCGGAACTGATGTGAAGACATCGCCCATTGGTATAGTTAAAACCTTCCAAATGGCCGAGGCTACGCTTCTCAACGAACATCTTGGCGAGGATGGAGCAACCGACCTTCTTGCAATCAGCGTGTCGTCGACCGATGCCATCGGACACACATACGGAACGAGAGGGAAGGAAAACTACGACACATACATGGAGCTCGACCGCCAGTTGGCGCTTTTTCTGAGGGTATTGGACGATAAAGTGGGGCGTGGCAACTACCTGTTTTTCCTCACAGCCGACCATGGCGCCTCGCACAATCCCAACTTTCTAAAAGATCACAAGATACCCGCAGGAGGCCTGGAGACATGGACTTCCTGGAAATCAATGAGGGATCGACTCAGCAACATTTTAGATATTGCTGGCGACGTGATTGAGGCAGAAGATGCTGGACGCATCTACCTTAACCACCAACTGATAGAGAAAAACGGCAAAACGATTGATGAGGTAAAGGCCGCAGTAATCAAGGAACTGGAAAAAGACGAAAACATCCTGTATGTTGTGGATTACGACAAAGCGCTTACCACATCCATCCCCCAGCCCATCCGTGAGCGCATCGTGAACGGATACAACAAGAAACGCAGTGGCGACTTGTTCTATGTGCCCAAGGCGGGATTTGAAAACGTTGACAAATCGGCAGACTACAAAGGAACCACCCATGGGCAATGGAACCCCTACGACTCGCACATCCCGTTCGTGTTATTTGGTTGGAATGTAAAGCATGGAGAAACCAGCGAGCCTTCGTACATAGTAGATATCGCACCCACCATCTGCGAAATGCTCCACATACAGATGCCCAACAGTTGTGTTGGAAACGCTCGCTATAAAACCTGTAACCCCTAACCCTACCCCAACCACCATGTTGGTTAGGGAACCCTTGACAAAACCAGCAGCTTAAGCACAACATCACTTAGGCAGCTGGTTTTGCTGTTTTGTATCGTTTTAATTACAAACAGCGACTTTATTCACCAGTTTTAGAAATAAGCACCAATCTACAAAAGATTCCTGTTACGCAAAAAAGGCATTGTGATAGCATAAATACACAGAAAGGTGGATAGACGAAACACTTAGTCAGCAAGCAGCGCTTGACTTATGTCAACTTGTAAACTGAATCACGAATATTTACATTTCAATCACATTCCTTCTTTATATTATAATATGAGTAACAATGCCAAAGTGTCGTTTTTTCCCATCAAAACTAACATATTGTAAAGCAATAGCCCTTTTATAAGCCTTTGTTTGCGGACACCATAATAAAAATGTAAGCGCAGGATGTTAAATATTGCATTTTTTTAACCGAAAGCCGATTAGACACTTTCAGTTTTTCTAAACCGAAAATTAATTATAAAATAGTGTTAATAAATCATTGCCGATACATATTTTTTGTATACCTTTGCACCAGAAAATTAAACCAAGACTAAAAATTTAAAGGAGGTACTAAAATGAAAAAAATCGCTTTGATTTCGATGATGATGCTGATGTCTGTCGCAACTTTCGCCAGCAAGCATGTGAGTAACGACGCTGTAGTAGTAGCCGACACCATCTACTATTCTGCTGACCAGTTGAGCGTTTCCGACGCCAGTCAGGCAAGCTATTATCGCCTGCTGATGACCCAGGGCAATGGTGTCGACAAGAAAGACGTATTCAAGGACTACTATATGGATGGCACCTTGAAGGCAGAGGGCGGCTACAACTTCGTAGACCTCGGCAACGACAAGAACACCATCTTCAATGGTGACGTTGTCACCTACTACGCCAATGGCAAGGAGAAACTCCACGGCAAGTATGTGGACGGCAAGCGCAATGGCTATTTCACCGTTCAACTTCGCGAAGGCGGCGTTGCTGTGGTCAAGTATGTTAACGGCCGTTCAGCCTTCGACCACTTCATGGTAACACGTCCTGACGGTACTCAGGAGGAGCGTCCTCTCTCAGAAATCAGATCTCTCTTACAATAATAACGTATAAAGCAATCATTTTTTGAAAAGGCTTGTAGTCGTGAGACTTCAAGCCTTTTTACATGAATACCCTCGCTCTTTCTCCCATGGAACAAAGCATTTCCCTGTTTTTTGACGCCACTGCTAGACCCGGGCACTCTCTGCCCTCATCTGGCTAAACGAAAACACCACATTGTTTCACATTACAACAAGGCCTGTTCCGTGTGGTTTACAGACATTAGGTCAACACTCAGGTACGAGAGTTTCCCTTCGTCGCCACACAGACCCTCGTATTGAAGCGGAGAAAATGATACCGTTACAAAGTTTTCAACCAACCTATGATGGCCTGAAGCACCTCTGGCGCAATGGTTTCTTCTATTTGCTGATATTCGAGCACGCTACCTGTTGTGCAATGTTGGAAAAGATGATTCAAACCTTCAAACTTCTTAATTTCATGCCGGCTGTTAATAAGCCCCGACTCCAGCACCTGAATGTTTGACGCACAATCCACTTGGGTATCCTTCGTACCATTCAAAGCCAAAACTGGACATTTTACCTTGTCAAGCGATTTGCTAACATCAACATTTAGCAAATAGCGAAGATAGGGCGTGTCGCACTGCTTGACCGAGCTCTCTAAGACCAGCTTGAGTTCAGCTGGAACGCCTTCAAACGACAGTTGTTCCACTTTCTTCCCTTCTGCCAACCCTTCGAAAGCCTGTTGCACAACAGCGCAACAAGTGTCAAGGATACCTTGCGATAGCCCCAATGAGGCCATACTGGCACGATTCTGTCTCATCAACGTTTCTTTACCCGAGGCAGCCATGGCCGCCAAAGTAACTATAAAATCAGGCTTTCCTTGTTCTGCCATCATGAGTGCGATGGTGCCACCCTCGCTATGCCCAAGGACACCCACCTTGCCAAATCTTTTCCGCATGAGTCTCAACGCTACTTGCGCGTCGCTCGCAAAATCGCCAGTGGTATACGCATACATCTGATATCCCTCAAGACCGTAGCCTCTGTCATCGTAGCGATACGACGCTATGCCTTGCCGAGCCAGCGCATCGGCTATCACAGCGAATGGCTTATGGCCGAACATCTCCTCGTCGCGGTTTTGCAGACCGCTTCCCGTGACCATTACCACCACAGGGGTATTTCTATCACAATGGACCGGCAACACCAACGTCCCCTCAAACGTGAAACCATCATTGGCGAAAGAAACCGTTTCCTCCCTATAGGGGAAGGGCGGAACTGGAGTCTGTGGACGGTTTACTTGTAAAGTTCCGGGCATAAGGATTAAAGGGAATTCCATCCCCATTTGGGTAAAAGTTCCACGAATTGCATTTCCGTCGTTCTTTCCCTCAAAAGTAGCACCAATGGCCGCTATTGTCACACGAACGGTGCCGTCGGCCAAAATTTCCCTTTGGGCTGGAATACCCTTGGCACCCTGCGAAGGCGAATCCATAGTGCAACCATTATCAGCAAAATGAAACACCAATGGCAACTTGGTTCCCTGGAAATCCAGTTCACCTTTCCATGCTCCCTCTTGTGCTTGAACAGAGAGCGCGAGCCACGCCCAAAGCATGACAAACAACAATCTCGTAGACTTCATCTTATTAGGTTTTTCCTTAAACTAGCAGACTTATAATTTTACAGGAAAGCAAGTCATTGGATAACAACAAATTATCCTATGCTTGCATATGTCAGGAAATTCACTTACCTTGGTGCTGCTTAAAACTCAAATAAAGAATATCTGACATATGGCAAAGGTAAACAAAAATCTGAGAAAACCACTCCTTTCGGAGGAATTTATTACGCAAGCAAGGCTTTTTATGCGCTTTCACTTGCCAAAGTCGTCAACGGCTCTCTTGGTGTTCGCAGTTCCACCTACAACGGCTACCAGTGGGACGAGATAATGTCAGCCATGTCTGGCGTGTTCCCTCTGTGGCGGTGACTGCGTGGAAGATGTCGACAGCGATGGGAAAAGGGGCGTTGTGTCCTAATTTGAACGTCTTTGGACGTTTTATCGTGCAGATATGCGTATGCGCACGATAAAAAATCTAAAGAATATACGAAAAGACTTCGTCTACTAATTTAAAGTTTTTAGTAAACTATTTTATATTATCAATCCCAGGCAATAGGTTTGTTTTACCTGTAGGCGTGTGGTCCTACCCGAAAGAGAAATATGAGCCAAACTGAAAAGGCCATTTCTCTGTTGAACCCTAAGGAAGCACTAATCCATACGTTGTGCACCCCTGTGATTCGACAGGAAAATGGCCAGTAATCATCACTTAATGATGATTTCAGGATGTGGGCTTAGTCTAACAAAGCCTTTACTTTTTCTTCGAGCACACCCTTGGTTGCTGCACCCACAAACTTGTCGACAAGTTGTCCACCCTTGAAAAAGAGAATTGTGGGAATGTTACGAACGCCAAACTCAGAGGCCACATCATCATTCTCCTCAACATCGCACTTACCGATGACAACCTTACCGTCATACTCCTGTGCCAGCTCAGAGATGATAGGTGCAACCATGCGGCAAGGACCACACCAAGTAGCCCACAAGTCAACCACCAAAGGTAACTCGCCGTTTCTGTAAGTCTCGAAATTCTCGTTAGTAATCTGTACTTCCATTGAATATTATTGTTTAATAGTGAATAATTAACTTTTTGTTACGCAAAGTGTTAAGTCATTTTGTTCAAGCTACAATCTAGCTAAAACTCCACGATTCTCGTGCCATCTTCTTGCTCAGTTATTGTCACTTTGACAGCGTCGTTCGGCAGAATTTCCTCAATAAGTTCCGGCCATTCCAAGAAGCACGGAGCTCCGCTATAGAAGTAATCCTCGTAGCCCATGTCATAGACCTCGTCAAGTTTCTTGATTCGGTAGAAGTCGAAATGGTAAATGGGACCTCCCGTTTTTGTCGACTGATACTCGTTGACGATGGCAAATGTTGGAGACGTAATGACATCCTCCACCCCAAGCTCCTCGCAGATGGCTTTAACGAATGTTGTTTTACCTGCTCCCATCTTTCCATAAAAAGCAAACACACTGGCTTGCCCCATGTTGGCGACAAACTCATGTGCCGTCTCACGAATTGTGTCTAATGATCTGATTGTCAGTTTCATCATATTATTGTTTATTTCTAAGTTCTTTTCCGCTCATCCAAGCCGTATGCTTAATTGACCGAATAACTTAGTTTGTCATTTTGATCCACATAGTTCACCAGTTCTTTGCTCACCTCAATCGGTCTTGCCGACGACTTAAGCAATATGTTGGTGTTGTTCTCATCATCTTTGATGTTGAAGTACAATTCCGTTTTTCCAGGCTTGTCTCCCATTGTCGTCAAGATGTCGTTCACCATTGCCGTGTCAATATCATTGCCATTCACATTGATGGTAAACCGGCTGACCCGTTCGGACTTAACGGTTTGCAAATACTCGATGCTATTGATGTTAAAATAAAAGTTGTTGCTGGTTGCGTACCGCTTATCGCACTTGCCTGTGATATACACCGAGCAGTTTTCGGTGAGCATGCCGCTCCATTTGCCCCAGTCTTCGCCAAACAAGGCTATTTCTCCGGGCCCCTCAAAGTCCTCGATGGTGACAATGCCAAATGGCTTTCCCTGTTTGTTGAACCTTTGGTTAACATGAGTGACAATGCCACCAAACGTGATTTCCTCACGACCGGCCAGTTCCTCGTAATTGTCTTTCACCACATCCTTGCAAAGCGTGTTGCACATCTTATGCAATATCAGCGAATAATCGTCGAGCGGATGAGCGGAAAGATAGATGCCCACCAGTTCTTTCTCCTTATTCAGCCGATCGATGCCGCTCCACGGCTCAGCTTCGGGAATGGCGGGAGTAGTGAATCCCACATCGTCCGACATGCCAAAGAGGGAGTTGGCGGCAGCGACTTTGAACTGCTGGTATTGTTTTCCAAAGCGCACCAAAGTGTCGAGGAACACCTCTCCTTTGCCGTTGGGCGCCACATATTGCTCGCGCATCAACCCAAAGCAGTCGAAAGCACCGCTCAGGGCAAGACTCTCAAACGACTTACGGTTTACATCCTTCAAGCTCACTCTTTCCGCGAAATCGAAGATGTCCTTAAATGGCCCGTTGGCAAGCCTTTCCTGCACAATCATATCGGCGGCGCTGCTACCCATGCCATTAATGGCCGATAGACCAAAGCGAATGGCGCCCTTGTCGTTCACACCAAAGCCCACATACGACTCGTTGACATCGGGGCCCAACGTCTCGACGCCCAACGACTTGCACTCTTCCATGAGCTTGGCTATCTCCGTACGAATGGCAAAACGGCGTGTCATCAAGGCAGCCATATACTCGGCAGGGTAATGGGCCTTGAGGTATCCCGTTTGGTAAGCCACCCAAGAGTAGCAAGTAGCGTGCGACTTATTGAAGGCGTAGGAAGCAAATTTCTCCCAATCGGTCCAAATCTTATCAAGCACCTTCGGGTCGTGGCCATTTTTCTTGCCTCCCTCGATAAACAAGGGGTGCATTTGGTCTACAATGGCTTTCTTCTTCT
>JALFCG010000005.1 GCA_022771265.1 Prevotella sp. | reverse complement strand
AAAGGCGAGGATGTCAGCCTGCTCGTCTCTCTCACGCAACGTCTGAAAACACCCATGAAGATGTTCCCGGACCGCGACGTGCCCGGCGAACGCCTCTTCATGCAGTTGCAACAGATGCTGCCCACGCTGCAGCGCAGTAATATGCCGCCCGAGTGCAAAGACTTCGCGGAATATTATCTCACCCTAAAAACCGACAACGCCCATGAAGCAGTTTGAGATACGCTCCTACGCAAAGAAAGAGCTCGCGCTGCTCTATTTCCCCACCGCCGCCACGCCCCACGCCGCCGTCACGCACCTCATGTCATGGATAAGACGTTGCTCGCCTCTCGCTGCCGAACTGGAAAAGCTGGGATTCCAAAAGACGGCAAAATGGTTCCTTGCACGCGAGGTTAGACTCATCATCCACTACCTCGGCGAGCCCTGACAACTTTTTTTCTGAAAAAAGGCAGCGAAGGCAGCGAAAGCCCTAATCGGCACACCGACAGAAACCGTTTCGCTAATTTTGCAAAATGAAAGGCGGAGGCTCCCCCACCCTTTCGCAACGCCCGGAGGTTCACATCCCCCGCAACGAATGGCGCCCGTAGTTGTAACGATGTGTGCCCGCAGCAGTCGCGAATGTTGCCCGCACATCGAACGATATGAGCCAAAGGGCGCGCGAAAGGGTTCGGGAAGCCATAACGCAACGCCAAAAAGTCTAACAACAACAAAAAAAAGAAAGGAGACAACAGAAAATGGCTATTTTATACAAGAAGTACAAACTGGAACGGACTTTCTCTGACGGTCGCCAAGACCCCGCAAACGGCAAATGGTTCGCACGCGCCGTCTCGCTCGGCACAGTCGATGTCGAACAGCTCGCGAAGCTCGTGTCATACTCGACAACGGCAACTGAAGCCGACTGCCGCGCCGTGATAGAGTCGTTCATAAGCGAAATCAACGCCGCCCTCATGGACAGCTACACCGTTAAAATCGACGGTCTCGGCATCTTCAAGGCGGCGATACGATCTACGGGAGCGGTGGAGCGCGACGAGTTCTCTGTCGCCAAGAACATCATAGGGAAGAAAGTGCTGTTTATGCCAACACGCAGCATCGACGCGGCGACAAACCAGGTGACCAAACACCTCGTCGCTAAACCCCAGTTCAAGGAGACGCCGGAATACGAGTAGTCCGTATTCTTCACCCCCAGTATTCTTAACCCCGTATTCTACGACTTAGTCGAAGAACACGAGCAACAACAACAAAACAATAACTTAAAAAAAGGAGGAACAAATATGTCACTTCTGTACAAACTCAGAAAAATTGAGCGCACATACGCGGACGGCCGTCAGGACCCCGCCAACGGCAAATGGTATGCCCGCACCGTTTATATCGGCGAGCGAAACCTCGACTACATTGCGGAGCGTGTCAGCTACTCAACCACCGTCACGAAGGCAGACTGCTACGCTGTCATCAAGGCGCTAATACGCGAAATCGACGACCGTCTCTCGGCGTCGTACAAGGTGAAGCTCGACGGGCTCGGCACGTTCTACACCCAGATTTCGAGCAACGGAGCCGTGGAGAAGGAGGAGTTCACCGCCGCAAAGAACATCCGCCGCGTGATGGTGCGCTTCCAGCCAAGTTACACCGTCGATATGGCGACTGGCGAGCGGACCGGAGCCCTGCTGAAAAACCTCAAGTTCCAGGAAACGGTGAAGACCGTCTGACGGCAGGCGCAAAGCAAGAGAAAGGGAATCAGGCTTGCCTCCTGGTTCCCTTGATTTATATTTAAATAGGTGTGCAAAATTATTTACTGAACTTTCGCACGTGAATATTCATTCATCAAGCGACTAATTTACTCAAGTTGTAATTAAAGACCAGCCTGTAAGGCTGTACTAAGCGGAGCGTTCGGATTCGCTTGCGATCTGACCCGAAGGCGAAGAACACGGGGGCGCAGCCCTCGGGGAAATATGGCGGTGCAGCTGCCTGTAAGGCAGTACCTCGCCATCAGTTGCGACATAACAAGGTACTGTCTTTACCTCCCGTTGGTCTGTGGGTCCAAAGGACAAGTCTCAGACAGTTGTTATACTTCTTGAGACCCGGGACTATGTCCCGGGTTACGACCGCTGCGCTTAGTATAGCCTTGCAGGCTATTCCCCCTCACACCAACCTCCAACATACATCCACTCGCACGGATCAGCCTGTAAGGCAGTACCTCGTCTCGACCAGCCTTTCAGACTTGTCTATAATTTTTTGCGCTTTGGTTTTTACGACAACAGAGACAACAGGATATTTAACGCTTTTGCGCTTACAGCGCGCATGAAAATGCCCAATTACACCCAGGGTGCCGCTGCGCTCTACCCTGGGCTATGCGCTTCTGCGCTTACAGCGCGTGCCGGTCAATACATTTTCTGCGAACAAGTAGTCTGGGTTATTTCATGTTGACCGTATGATAAGTAGGTGTGCAAAATTATTTATATCATCCTTGCACCGCCTACTGCGCATTATCAGCAAGTGACAACAGTCGAGTAGGATTCACTACACTCCTTTATGTCACATACTGATTATGCATCACTAATCAATACAATCATTATAAAAATAATTTTGCACACCTACTTAGAGTTAAAATTGTCTTTGAATTGGAAGTAATTTTCTAATTAAGAAAATATTTCGATTTTTATTTGTATATTTGCAGAAAATTTTGAAGTATATATGGACAACAAACAATATAACGCTCTTTTCTCTTTCATTTGGAACATTGCCAACGATGTTCTGGTGCATGCTTTTGAGAAGGGCGACTACAAGAAGATTATCCTGCCGTTCATGGTGCTTCGTCGTATCGACGTGCTCCTTGAACCGACTAAGGCTGCCGTGCTCCAGAAGAAGGAGTTTTGCGACAGCCATAACCTCGTTGACTATACGCCGTTTCTCACTCAGGTGACAGGCTATCCGTTCTACAATACTTCTGCTTTCACAATGAAGACCTTGAAGAACGAGATAGACCCACAACGCTTGAAAATGAATATCATTGAATATTTCAATGGGTTTTCGCAGGATGTTCAGGACATCATTGATAAGTTCAAGCTCCGTCAGCAGGTGGATAACCTTACTGAGGCAGGTCGCCTTGGCTCTCTTCTCGAGAAGTTCACCGATGAGAATATCAACCTCTCCGTTAAGCCTGTTATGCAGGAAGTGACAAAAGAAGATGGCACAAAGGAAATGGTAGAACGTCTGCCAGGCCTCGACAACCACACCATGGGAACCATCTTCGAGGAACTGCTCCGTAAGTTCAACGAGGAAAACAACGTGACCGAAGCCGGTGAACACTTCACACCACGTGACTATGTTCGTCTGCTCGGACAGTTGGCTGTTGAGCCTATCAAAGACAAGATTACAGACAACACCTACACTATCTATGATGGTGCATGCGGCACGGGCGGTATCCTGACCATTGCGCAGGAAGAGATTGAACGCATAGCCACAGAAGAGGGAAAGCGTGTGCGCACCAGCATCTTCGGACAGGAACTGCAACCAGATACATATGCCACCTGCAAGGCTGACCTTATGATAAGCGGCAACATCAACAAGTTCTCCTATCGTCTTGGCACTGTTGACCATCAGTATATTGCCTTTGGTTCTACCATCAGTCAGGATGGTCATGCAGGCGAGAAGTTTGACTTCTGCATCAGTAACCCACCTTTCGGCACTCCTTGGAAGGAAGACCTGAAGAACTGGGGCATTGGTGACAAGAAGGAGATTACCGACCCGCGCTTCTTCGACGGAGCAAACAGCTTCATTCCCGACATCGGCGACTGTCAGATGCTTTTCCTTGCCAACAACATCAGTCGTATGAAGGACACGCCATTGGGCACCCGCATCGTGGAGGTACACAACGGCTCTTCGCTCTTCACGGGCAATGCTGGTGGTGGCGAGAGCAATCTGCGCAGGTATATCATCGAGAACGATCTGTTGGAAGCCATCGTTGCCATGCCTGAGAAGGACTTCTACAACACGGGCATCGGCACTTACATCTGGATCATCACCAACCGCAAAGAGGAGCGTCGCAAAGGGTTCGTTCAGCTTATCGATGCAACCGCCATCTGCACTCCACTCCGCAAAAACCTTGGCGAGAAGAATTGCGAGACATCGGAGGCTGACCGCCAGCGGATTGTCAAGTTGCTCATGGATTTCAAGGAGACACCTGAAAGCAAGATATTCAAGAATGAGGAGTTCGGCTACTGGCAGGTGCCTGTGCTTCGTCCCAAGCGAGACAAGGAGGGCAACATCGTATTGAAGAAGGGAAAGCCTGTCATGGCTTGCAACAAGAAGGAATGTGAGCAGATTCCGCTTCTCTATCCAGGCGGCATAGCGGCTTTCTATGAGCAGGAAGTGAAGCCTTACGATGCGGAGGCGGAATTCGGTGAGCCTATCATCGGCTACGAACTCTCCTTCACCAAGTATTTCTACAAGCCCGTGCAGCTCCGCACGCTCGATGCTATCATGGAGGACATCCGCAGCATAGAGCGCGACACCGATGGATTGCTGGACGAGATAATGAAGTAAGCGTATGGAGAAGGTCTCGATAAGATTCTATAACGACCACGAGGTGCGAGCCGTCTGGAGTGAGGAAGACAACAAATGGTTTTTCTCTGTGCTGGATGTGTTGGCGGCTATCAACAATCAGGATGACTACCAGAAGACACGTAACTACTGGAAGTATCTGAAGGCTAAGCTGAAGAAAGATTCGCCTGAGTTGGTTAGTGCCACTACCCAACTGAAACTGCGGGCTGCCGACGGAAAGAGATACAACACAGATATGCTTGATGCCAATGGCGTTATCCTATTGGCAAAGTCGGTTCCAAACCATCGTGCAACAGCCTTCCTTGATTGGCTGACATACAGCGACAACACTATCGACGGACAGAGTCGCAAGAAGGCGTACATGCTTTTTGAGAGCAAGCTGCTCGATAGCATACCGGTTGGAACCGTACAAGGGTTGCAGCAGATTCATTCGTTGCTTTTCGGCGGTCTTTATGATTTTGCAGGGCAGATACGCACAAAGACCATCTCGAAGGGTGGCTTTACCTTTTGCCTGCATGAGTATCTGCCACAGCAGTTGGAGATAGTGGAGCGAATGCCGGAAACGACATTCGATGAGATTGCCGACAAGTATGTGGAGATGAACGTCTGTCATCCTTTTATGGAGGGCAACGGACGAACCACCCGCATCTGGCTGGACCTCATGCTGAAGGCGCGTCTGCAAAGATGTGTTGACTGGAGCAAGATAAACAAGAACGACTACCTGCAAGCCATGACTTTGAGTGTGGCGGATGCTACACGCATCAAAGCTCTGCTCCATGGGGCTCTGACGGATCGCATCAACGACCGCGAGATGTTTATGAAAGGTATTGACTATTCCTATTATTATGAACAGGAGGACTGAGCAGTATGAAACGATACGATATATATAAGGATAGTGGAGTGCAATGGCTCGACCCCCGCAGCATAGAGTGCGACACCGACGGACTGTTGGACGAGATAATGAAGTAAGCGTATGAATGAATTAGTCGTAATTACCCCGGAACCTACACAAGAATATGTGAGTCTCGTCTCACATATTGCTAATCTTTGGGAAGATGCTCGCAACAATGCCATTACAGCTGTTAACGAGTCATTGCTGAAGGCAAGTTGGGAAACAGGTCAATATATAGTAGAATTTGAGCAAGAAGGTAATGCCAAGGCGCGATATGGCAAACGACTCCTTGTGAACATGTCCTGATAGATTTGAAACGAGCAGAGATAAAGCATGGCGACATTGGACAAAAGAACATGTATCTGAATTACTTCAAGACAGAGATATGCCAGCCTGACGATAATCCTCCTATCGGTATTGTCCTTGGCGCAAAGAAAGACGAACTGTTGATGGAGTATGCCATGGATGGTATCAGCAATCAGCTATTTGCTGCACGCTACCAGTTATACCTGCCAAACAAAGAAGAACTTCAGGCGCAGCTCAATTACATCATTGACAATCAGTAACCCTATGACACAACGATACGATACATACAAGGAAATTGAGTGTATAAAGGAATATAAGCAGCGACTCATCAGCGATGTAGTAACAGGACAAA
>JALFCG010000190.1 GCA_022771265.1 Prevotella sp. | reverse complement strand
TATAATGTTAATATGCTTGTTGAAAAATAAAAATGGTTAAAAAGTTTTTCTGTTTCAAATATATTTCCTATCTTTGCGGCACTAAAAAAAGAAAGCATTTAAAAACTATATATGATACTTGCTATAAGCAGGGCGGAGCGATACTCGCCAAATTGCGTGGCTAAGGATGCCGCGATTCTCGACTGCTTGTGCAAAGAATTAATGCACTACGGTTACGACGTTGATTCCATTGACGAGACAGGCATTGGAACTAATGTCCGTAAACGTGTGTATATTTCCATGGCAAGAACCGACAAGGCGCTCGACTGTCTTGACCATGCAACCAGGAGAGGAGCTATTGTCATGAACGACCCGCACGCAATAGTGCTCTGCAAAAACCGACGGCTGCTCATGCAGAGGCTTAAGGAGGCAGGGCTCAGAGTGGCTGAGGAGTGCCAGTCAGGCGAAAAGGCTGCCAACGGATACTGGGTGAAGAAGAACAAAGGCTACTCCGAACAGGCTGCCGATGTCAGCTTCGCTGCCGACGAGGCGCAGCTCGAAACAGCTGTGGAGGCAATGAAGGCAAGGGGCATCGGCGACATTTTCGTCACTCCACACCTCGAGGGCGACCTCGTGAAGTTCTACGGAGTTGCCGGCACCGACTTCTTCCGAACCTTCTATCCGGGCGACGACCGACAGTACAAGTTCGCACAGGAAGAGGTCAACGGACAGCCGCGCCACTACAGCTTCAACGCCGACGGACTGCAACGCTCCATCGACCATGCCGCCCGCGCCGTAGGGCTCGACTTCTACGGAGGCGACGTGATAATCGACGAGGAGGGCAACGCCACCGTCATCGACTTCAACGACTGGCCAAGCTACTCGCGATGCCGAGAGGAAGCTGCAAGGGCAATGGCACTCGCCGTGGTGGGAAGGATAAGGCAGAAGGGAAAACAGCCACTGCTGCCTCTCGGCTCACACGCAGGCGTGCGCGCAATCATATTTGACTATGGCGGCACGCTCGACACGGGAGGAACCCATTGGGGAAAGCAACTGTGGCACGCATACCAAAGGCAGCAAGTGCCAGTGACCGAGCAGCTCTTCCGCGACGCTTACGTCCACGCGGAGCGCACGCTCGGCAAGAACCCGATAATAAAACCCGACTTCACCTTCCTCCGCACACTGGAGGCAAAGGTCGCCATCGAACTACGATATATAGAAGAACACCAGGAAGGATTCAGTGCCGACAAATGGCTGCGCCCGATAGTCGATGACCTCTATGCCGTGACGCTGAGCCACACACGACGCAGCCGACAAGTGCTGGAGCAACTGGCAGGGAGAATGCCGATGGTGCTCGTCAGCAACTTCTACGGCAACGTCAACACCGTGCTCAAGGAAATGAACATGGAGGGACTCTTCAAGGAAGTCGTGGAGTCGGCAGTGGTAGGAATAAGAAAGCCCGACCCGCGCATCTTCTCGCTCGGAGTGGAAGCTCTCGGAGTGAAACCCGAAGAAGTGGCGGTAATAGGCGACAGCTACGACAAGGACATCATGCCGGCCAAGGCGGCTGGATGCAGGACAGTATGGTTCATAGGAGAAGGATGGACCGACGGCGTTGCCGACGGAAAGGACGCCGACGTGGTGATAACGTCGCTCACGGAACTATTGCCTTAACTCCTGCAACTCCTTAACTCCTTAACTCCTGAGAAAAGATAGAATAATATTGTAAGACATTAAAAATATTGACGTAATGAAGCAATCCAATGTTAAGCCAGCAGATGGCAAATTAGGAATTATGGTTGTAGGCTGCGGTGCAGTGGCAACAACCTTCATGACAGGTGTGTTCATGGCTCGCCGTGGACTTGCTAAGCCTGTGGGTTCAATGACTCAGTACGACAAAATCCGTATTGGCCGTGGAGCCGACAAGAAATATCTCCACTACAGCGACATCGTGCCAATGGCAAAGCTCGACGACATCGTCTTCGGCTCATGGGACGTTTACCCACAGAACGCCTACCAGGCTGCCATGTATGCCGAGGTGCTCAAGGAGAAGGACATCAACCCAGTGAAGGACGAGCTGGAGGCTATCAAGCCAATGAAGGCTGCCTTCGACAAGAACTACGCAAAGCGTCTCGACGGCGACAACGTGAAGGACTGCAAGACACGATGGGAAATGGTGGAAGCCCTGCGTCAGGACATCCGCGACTTCAAGGCTGCCAACGGCTGCTCACGCATCGTCGTGCTTTGGGCTGCAAGTACCGAAATCTACGTGCCTGTTGACGAGAAGGTTCACTACCACCTCGCCGACCTCGAGGCTGCCATGAAGGCCGACGACCGCGAGCACATCGCTCCTTCAATGTGCTACGCCTACGCTGCCCTCACCGAAGGCGCACCATTCATCATGGGCGCTCCTAACACCACAGTCGATATCCCTGCAATGTGGGAACTCGCCGAGAAGACCAAGATGCCTATCGCAGGCAAGGACTTCAAGACAGGTCAGACACTGGTGAAGAGCGGTTTCTCGCCAATCATCGGCACACGCTGCCTCGGCCTCTCTGGATGGTTCTCAACAAACATCCTCGGCAACCGCGACGGACTCGTGCTCGACGAGCCAGCCAACTTCCACACCAAGGAGGTGAGCAAGCTCTCAACACTGGAGACAATACTCAAGCCCGACGTGCAGCCCGACCTCTACGGCCACGGCAACGACGAGGACACACAGTACTACCACAAGGTGCGCATCAACTACTATCCTCCACGCAACGACAACAAGGAAGGATGGGACAACATCGACATCTTCGGATGGATGGGCTACCCGATGCAGATAAAGATCAACTTCCTCTGCCGCGACTCAATCCTCGCAGCTCCGCTCTGTCTCGACCTCTGCTTGCTGAGCGACCTCGCCGCACGTGCCGGACGCTACGGCATCCAGCGCTTCCTCAGCTTCTTCCTCAAAGCCCCAATGCACGACTACACACAGGGCGAAGAGGCTGTCAACCACCTCTACCAGCAATACACCATGCTGAAGAACGCTATACGCGAAATGGGTGGCTACGAGGCTGACGAGGAGATTGACTAAAATAAATGAAGAATGAAGAATGAAGAGTGAAGAATGAAGAATTCTTCATTCTTCATTTCAAAACATTCTTAACTTAATTAGATGAAAGCATTCAGAATAACATTTTTAAGTATTATCATCCTGATGCTAACAGCCTTGCAATTGCAAGCGCAGCAACTCACAGGATACATCATCGACGAGCAGAACGGCGACTCCATACCATACGCAAGCGCCATCTATCGTGGACATGGCGTTGCCGTGGCTTCAAACATCAACGGACATTTCCGAATAGCACGACACAACGGATGGGTGCTCACATTCAGTGCAATAGGATATGTGTCGAAGTCGATAACCATCAATGCCAATACCAAAAACACATTCAACGTAAAGCTCAAACCTGACACCAAGACTCTGAAGGAGGTGACGATAAAGTCGAAAAAGAGCCGATACTCAAGAAAGAACAATCCTGCCGTGGAACTGATGAAAAAGGTCATTGCCGCTAAAAAGCAAACTGACCTCAGCAACCGCGACTACTATCAATACAACAAATATCAAAAACTCACACTCGCACTCAACGACATCACACCCGAACGACTGCAGGAGGACAAACTGAAAAACAAAAAGTGGTTTACCGACCAGGTGGAGAAATGCGAATACACTGGAAAGCTCATTCTACCTGTATCGGTGGATGAAACCGTCACTCAAAAGATTTACCGCAAAAGTCCTCACAGTGAGAAGAATATAGTGAAAGGACAAAACTCAAGCGGAGTGAACGACCTGCTGCAGACTGGCGACATCCTCACAACAACGATGAAGGACGTGTTCACCGACGTGAACATCTACGACGACCAAATCCGACTGCTGCAATATCCCTTCACCTCGCCGATAGGAAAGGATGCCATCGGATTCTACCGATATTATATAATGGACACACTCTACGTGGACCGCGACAAGTGCATCCACCTACACTTCATGCCCAACAACCAGCAGGACTTCGGATTCCGTGGCGACATCTACGTGCTTGCCGACTCGTCGTATCAGGTGAAGCGCTGCGAGCTGACCATTCCAAAGAGAAGCGACGTGAACTTCGTGGAGAACCTTGAGGTGAAGCAGGAGTTCACGATGCTGCCCGACAGCTCGTGGGTGCTCTCCATCGACGACATGATTGCCGAGATAAAACTCGCCAGCTGGATACAGAAGTGCGTGATAATAAGAAACACACGACTCACCGACTACGCCTTCGACGAACTGCCAAAGCAACTGTTCAAGGGTAAGGCGAAGGACGTGAAGGAGGCCGACGCCATGATGCGCGACGAGGCGTTCTGGAACCAGTACCGACAGGTGTCGCTCACCAAGAGCGAGAGCAAAATGGACGCTTTCGTACACAACCTCGAACAGATAAAGGGCTTCAAGTACATCATCTTCGGACTTAAGGCATTCATCGAAAACTTCGTGGAAACGGGAAATCCAAGCAAGGTCGATATAGGTCCTATCAACACCATGCTGACAAGCAATCCTGTGGATGGACTTAGAACCCGAATTTCTGCACAGACAACGGCGAAGCTGAATCCCAACTGGTTTGCGTCGGGATATTTCGCCCGCGGATGGGACAGCAAGAAAAACTACTATAAGGCAGACCTCATCTATTCGTTCAACAAGAAGGAATATCTGCCGCGAGAGTTCCCGAAGCGCACGCTAACACTGTCATCGACCTACGACATCATGGCTCCGTCGGACAAGTTTATGAAGACCGACAAGGACAACGTCTTCACCTCGTTCAAGTGGAGCAAGGTGGACAAGATGATGTTCTACAACCGACAGGAGTTAACCTTCGAGCGCGAGGAAGACTGGGGATTCAAGACCACCGTCGGCTTCAAGACTGAGGAGAACGAGGGAGCAAGCGACCTCTACTTCATTCCGATGCGCCAATACACTGCCGCACAGGACGAAGCCACGCAAGCCCCTGCAGCAGACGCTGCCGCCGAGGGATTGACACCGGAAACTATGAGAGGACTGTCGAGAAAATTCCGCACCTCGCAGTTCCATGTTGAGTTCCGCTTCGCTCCCGGCGAGACATTCATCAATACCAAGCAGCGCCGACTGAAGATAAACCTCGACGCGCCGGTGTTCTCCATAGGCCACACCCTCGGAGTGAAAGGCTTCCTCGGAAGCGACTACCAATACAACTTCACCGAAGCCTCCATCTACAAGCGATTCTGGATGAAATCATGGGGAAAAATCGACTGCTACCTCAAGGGAGGAATACAGTGGAACCAAGTGCCTTACCCTCTGCTCATCATGCCTGAGACAAACCTCAGCTACATCATTCAGGACGAGACCTTCGAGCTCATCGACAACATGGAGTTCCTCAACGACCGCTTCGCCTCGCTATACGTCTCGTGGGACTTCAACGGCAAGATTTTCAACCGCATACCGCTGCTGAAAAAGCTAAAGTGGCGCGAGTACATCGGCTTCCGTTGCCTGTGGGGAGAACTGTCCGACAAGAACAACCCGTTCCTTGAGCAGAACGCACAGAGCGACGTGCTGATGATGTTCCCAAGCGGTTGTCGCGTGATGGACCCGAAGAAGCCCTACTACGAGCTTTCCCTCGGCATTCACAACATCTTCAAGCTCATCCACGTGGAGTATGTCCGCCGACTGAACTACACCGACTATCCGGGAGTGCACAAGGATGGCATCCGATTCATGGTGAGAATGACGTTCTAAGAAAGAAAATAATTGAACTTTCCCACCCTTTAGAATAGCATTACAATATGGTATTATCAGAGCACCTCTACAGCATGACAGTAATTTGGCTCTCCCCCTAAGATAGGGGGAGTCCCCCGAAGGGGGGAGGGAGTATGAAAACGTCAGCACTATCTCGCTTGACAAATGCTTTTGCAGGAAGCTCGTGCTGGAAGCTTCTGCTGGAAGGTCATACGCCCCCGTCACT
>JALFCG010000149.1 GCA_022771265.1 Prevotella sp. | reverse complement strand
TCAGGAAACTCCCTCTGTAAGGTTGTGGCAAAACCAAAGAACAATGGGTCACCCGAAGCAAAAATGATTATCTTGTCATCCACATCACGATACTCTCGATATACATCGGAAAGGGGCACCGTGATATCTATCCACTGCGCTCCGTCGGGCAATAAATCGCCCACTATCTCATGATGACGCAAGCCACCCGAGAACACCTTCCCGCCATCTATCACCCTCTTCACTTCGTCAGTAAAGGCAGGCTGCGGACTATCGTTAATTCCTATTACCAAAAAACTAAGCATCAATCCCTAAATCCTTATACTTTATTTATTCAAAAGTCTCTCCCTGGCTTTATCTGTTCCGCATCATCGAGGGTCATTATGGCATTGCATAGCGTTGCGGCAATATTACTGCCACCCTTACGCCCTTCGACAATTATCTTTGGGACATCAGAGAAACTCTTTACAGCATATTTCGACTCCTTGACATGTACGAAACCCACGGGAGCGGCAATTACACCAACTGGATGTGCCTTGCCATGGCGCATCAGTTCGCAAAGCTCCAATAATGCCGTTGGCGCATTGCCAAAGACAAAGAGAGCGTCTGGATGCTCCTCTACACCAAGCCTTATACCGGCTTGGGTTCGTGTTATTCCATATTTCTCTGACATTTCCGCCACCCGAGGATCATGCAGATAACATTTGGCCTCAATACCAAGGCGTGAGAGAGCAGCCTTGCGTATTCCGCTCACCACCATAGTTACATCAGTGACGATAGTTTTCAGTTTGCCTTTAGTTATATTCTCGAATATCCTTTCAGGCGCTTCATCATCGATATGCAGTATATCCTCCATGTCGAAGTCGGCTGTGGTGTGAATGGCATGAAGCATAAGCCATCTCTTGTCGGTGGGTATGTCAGGATTCTTCATCTCCGAGAGAATTGTGCGGAAACTCTGGGTCATAATAGCAGCACCGGTCCCGCCTAAACTCTCGTCATGATGATTATCATTCGCATAGTAGCCACGGGGTGTTATCATCACCCTTTTGTTTGTCCTGTCAATGCACTGTGGAGCCGTAGTCTGGCTATTCCCTATAATAATCACTGTCAACATATCGATATCCTTGGTATCGAGGGCGGCAAGTGTGGTTATTTTTACAGTCTCTCCGTCGCGTCCAGCCTGTCGCACATATCCCACAGGAGTGTCGGGGTGATGTCCCTCGTTTAGGAATATCTCGCGCAGTCTGTCCAACTGCCAATAACGCTCGTTCGACCGTGGGTTATATACGGCAGTGACGAAGTCCGCTTCCGCCGCCGCCTTTATTCGCCGCTCTATGAGCGCCCATGGAGTCATGAGGTCTGAGAGTGACAATACGCAGAAGTCATGACTGATGGGCGCTCCTAATAACGAAGCGGCTTTTTGGAATGCTGATATTCCGGGATGCACGATGATGTCAATATCCGACCCTCGCTGATATTTCATCTCATATATCAGCGATGCCATACCGTAGATTCCTGCATCTCCCGAAGATATAACGACCACCTGATGCCCCTGTTCAGCCATTTCGAAAGCCTTCTCAGCCCTCTCGCGCTCTTTTTTCATACCTGTGTCGATACATTTTGTGTGCGAGGATATGAAATAGCTGATAAACTGGAAATAGTATTTATAGCCTATGACGATGTCAGCAGTACGGAGTGTTTCCCTTACTGCTGCCGTCATATCTTCGATACTGCCGGGACCTATCCCGACAACTATTATTGATTTCATATCTTAATCTTTAATCCGGCAACCAACATTCTACCGGGAGAATACAATGCGTATGATGTCTTCGAACTGTCGATACGATTATCTACCTTATTAAATATATTGTCTATTCCGAGCTTTGGTTCTATTACTATCCTGCGGTTGACGTTGAACACATGGGAGGTGTTGAAATTCCACACACCATATCCCGGTGCATCGTTGTATGCAGAGTAATATGTCTTTGATTGCATACGACAGTTGAAGTCTGCCACAAGTCTGTATTTGCCCCAAGCGTGGGAATAGGCCACCGACATGGTAAGCGTGTTCTTGATGCTACGGTCGAGAAGTGACCATTCCTCGCCGGTCTTCGATTTTGCATACGTATATGCATAGTTGACATTGAGATTAAGACCGTCAATGGGGTTGGCATTAACATTCACTTGCACTCCCTTCACCTCTCCCTTGTCGCTGTTGACATAGTTGGCGTATGTGGACATAGACTGAGCCTGGGCATCGGTCATTTCGGGAAACTCGTCCATGAGCATCTTCCTTGATTCATCATCGAGCTGTATGTTGTCCTTGACTATCATGTCGTTGATGAAGTTCATGTAACCCATAACCGAAACAGCAAAGCGGTCGGCGCGGTATTCTGCACTGAGCGACACGTAGTGGCTCTTCTCGGGATTGAGGTCTTTGTTGCCGAACGACACTTGCGCCTTACCCCTGTTCACGGAGAAATAGCGATAGTAAAGTTCGTCCATTCCCGGGGCACGGAATCCATTACTGTATGTTGCCCGGACATTAATGTTTCCGACGGAATACATCATTGCCACCTTGGGCGTAAGATGACTGCCGAACTCACGATGATAGGTGTATCTCAAGCCAAGCATGGCTTTCATTCCTTGCGCAAGAAGCATCTCGTGCTGAGCATATCCCGCAAGGGTATATACGCTTGCGTCGATATTACCCGTTGAGGTGACAAGATTATCCTGACGCCAGTCGGCACCAAAGATTGTTGTGGATTTTTCTGTTAATCCTAACACAGCCTTCAGTTCTCCTTCCATCATGCGCTGTTTCTTCGACTGAATATAGTCGCCCACTTTGTATGTGGATGTCTCCACGTCATATTCCTTACCATAGCGGTAGCGGTCAACGGTAAAATCTGCCTGTAATGAGTTGCGATTTGTAAACTTGTATATACCGCCGAGATTCCAGCGCAAAGACTTGTAGCGCATCTCATAGTCAAGACCTCCACTGACATCCGGATTGGTGTTAGGACGATCGGTTATCTTTCTGCTGTATTCAAGTCCCGCATTCAGAGCAAGTTTCCTGATGGGTTGCCACGTGAACTTCTGTCCGAATATATTGCTACGATAGCCCGTGAACAACGGTGAGATGGATCGTTGCGTCTCGCCTTCCTCACCGCTTACATATTCGTAGTCGTTCACCCGGTAGCTGTCGGCACGGTCATGACTGAACGAGGTGTAGGAACCGAAGCCGTTGGAGAAGATGTCAAGGTTTACACTCTCCGTCAACTGGCCCTCTCCACTAACCCTTGTGTCTGAAGTGACGCTTACAAGTTCACTCGTGGGTTGTTCGGTGATGATGTTGATTACTCCGGCGATAGCATCGCTACCATAGAGCGAACTGGCAGCTCCGTCGAGCACCTCTATTCGTTTCACTCTCGACATGTTGATGCGCTGCAGGTCGGCATTGTTGGATATCTCACCGCTCAGTTTTCTTCCGTTGATGAGCACAAGTATATACTTGCCACCCAAACCGTTGAGCCTCAATTGCGAACCCATCGAGTTGGGAGCCATTGAAATCTGAGGCATTGTGCGTGTAAGGGCATCAGCAAAAGTTGATAAACCCTGTTCACTTATTTCCTTTGCCGTAATTACGTGTACAGGAGTTACAGCAGTTCCCAAACGCTGATGATGCCCCGATCCCGTCACTACGACGGGATTGAGGCTCATTGTCTTATAAACATTTGTCGTGTCGCCCTTTTTATGTATCTGTGCCTGTGCAGTCAACGGCATGGCGAGGGCGATTATCCAAATAAAACTTTTCCTTTTCAATTTTTCAATCTTTACATCATTCCGGATTCTTCGAGTGATAGTAATCCACAGCCTCGGCATTTCTTGTATGTGCCTTATAGAGCGCACGCACATTGGCAAACTCAAGTAGGCCCTTCACTGTTCCGTTGGTGTCGGTATAGCTGTTGGCATCTATTGTGTAGCCCATGTGTTGGAAATAATTCTTCCAACTTGTGTCTTCCACCTCACCCTCGTCGTTATACTCATATCCGTTGTTCCAAGCATCATCATCGCCTGCCATGTCATTGTGGGCATGGTCACCGGCAATTGACATCAAAGGGGCACAATAGACATTGCCCGAAGTGAGGCCATTAGCCTGCATACGCTCATATACGTGGGTCTTGAAGTTCTCCTTCATATCTACTGTTCCAACATAATAGTTGGGATTGATAACCTGTAAGGCTTCCTCCAATTGGGTATAGCGCACATTTGCCTTGTAGGTGTCGTAGGTATCGGGATTTCCATGTCCCATCAGCAGCATAGCTCCCTTTTGGGCATAGCTGGAGAAGTTGGTATCAATCACCTTTGCCAGGGCGTTCACGTCGGCAGGATATTCAGCCAACAAGGGATAGCCGAGCTTGAGGGTCATATTGGCAAGATAGTCGTCGTCGAGGTCGCCGTTGGAATTATTGGCGAAGTCCTTCATGGCATTGATAACGCGAGTGTATTCCTCGCCAGGTATCACCTGCATCGACTGAACGACAATCTCGTCATACTTTACACGTCCGAAGGCTTCGAGCCAGTATTTTGGTTCATAAAAAGAACGTGCCTCGGTGTTTTCGGCTGCCATGGCACGGTTGATACAGATGGCAGACGAGAAAGAGAGATACACGTCGTAGCCAGGGAATTCCTTCTTGTATTCGCTCACGGTGAGGTCGAAGGCATCGTAGGCCTGTTGCCATGTGGAACCAAACGCAACGAGCAGGATTGCCTTGGTATTCTGCTTCTGTGCCTTAACGGTGGCATCCACTTCTTGCTGATAACGCTCTGTGTTTGAAATACTACCTCTGTTGTTGTCATCGTCACTACATGCCGTAAATGATATGCTCATCATTGCGGCTGCAATCATCATTGCAAAAAACTTAATCTTCTTCATTGTCATTGTACTTTTTGTTCTTGTTGATTATATTGTTTATCTTCTTTCCTTGTGAAAATCTTACTGTCAACGAGGCAAACAGTGTAGTTCCTGACGTGTTTGTACCGAGGTGAAGTCCGTGGGGAGTACGGTCAACATAGTTGAAAATGTTGTCTATTCCTGCCTCTATGCGGTATGCCATTAATCCCTTCTTGCCCAAGTCGTGGGTCGTGGTAAGTCGCCATACCTGATAGCCCTTGCCGTCTCCGTTGGTTTGATAGTATCTTTTTGTCGAGAATTTTCCATATAGTCCAATGCCGAGATTGTACGACGGTGATATATTGTGGTTCCATGTGGCAAAGATGTTACCCTTATGATGTGCCATACCGTCAATCACTACATTCACCATCTTGTCGTGGGTGGTGTCGAAGATGTTGGCATCGGTGTCAAGATAACTGTATCCTGCTCCCAACGACAGGTTGTCGGTGGTGTATCTCAATGTCACGTCGGCTCCAAAGGTCTTCGCATTGTCCATATTCATATATCTACGCACCTTACTCAACATCTCTCCATACTGCTCGCGATATACATCGGGAGCTTCCGAATTAGGGATGGTTACGAGAGTTATCATGTCGCCCAACTTGTTATAATACCCCGTTGCGGATATATTGAAATGACCTATGGTATATTCTGCATTGAGCGAGTAATAGTTGGATGTCTGAGGTTTGAGGTCGGGATTGCCGAGAAAGAGAATCATGCCGTTCATATCGCGGGCATATTGGTAGTTGAGCTCCTTCAATGTAGGTGTCTTGAAACCTTGGCTCCACGACGCCCTAACGCGTAGGTCTCTCACCTTAAGCATTGCCGAGAGTTTTGGGGTCAGTCGCCAACCGAAACTCTCATTGCGATTGAGGCGCAATCCTGCCGTTATGTGCAACAACTTTATCAGCTGCAGCTCGTCCTGCAAGTATATGGCCTCGGTATTGTCGCTTGCCGTCTGTCCCTTAATGCTTGCCGGCGCTTCGAGATAATCGTATCTCGCCTCGAGTCCCGCACTGAGCTTATTCGTAGTGGTAAGTGCAAATATTCCCTTCACATTCAGCATTGTGCGCTCCTGGTTGCTCATCAGCAGTTTCTGACCTGCAAAATATGGATAGTCGAGAATGAAATTGCCCTTTTCGTCAAATCCTTCTGCAAGGGTTGTGGAAGTAAAGGCATGATAATAGGCGTGCTTGTTCCAACTGACGTCCGCTGTCACGAGGTCGCCCCTGACCGTAGTCCACTTCATTCCTGCCGTTGCTGACGCGTTTTTGTATTTCAGGTCGTAGTTATACACGTCATACTTTGGATATTTGCCGCTCTCGCGGTATATACCTTTCTGATACCACGAACCTTCGGCATACAATTCCATCGCCTTAGTGGGATTCCAGGCAAGTCGCTCGGTTATCTGCCAGTTGGTAAACTCATTGGCTGTCTTACTCTTGGAGTCGGTGATGGGTGCTGCCGATGATGGTGTATATTCAGTGGCTGTGTTCTGCCAGCCATCGTTGTGCTGCAATTGGAAATTGGTGTATGAACTTATCTTCCCCCATCTCAAAGCCACACCGTTATGCTGCCTCACGTCGTTATGTGTGCCATATCGGGTCTTGTTCTCTACCATCAGTCCTTCGTCGTGCTTTCGCGTTATGATATTTATCACTCCAGCAATAGCGTCACTGCCATAGAGTGCCGACGAGGCTCCTTTTACAATCTCTATTCGTTCGATATTGTTCGGGTCTATAAGTCCGAGATCGTTCTGACCTCCCACATCTCCATGTATTCTTTTCCCGTCGATGAGAATAAGGATATACGAATTGCCCAATCCGTTCATCTGCATTTGCGAACCCATGTCGCCCTGCTCGAAGTCAAACGACGACGACAGTTGCGACAGGATATCCTCAATGGAACGTCCTGCGAAATTCTTCAATGCTTGACGGCTGATAACCTCCGTCTGTACGGGCGCATCTTTCAGTAGGTGCTGTGTACCAGTACCTGTCACCACTACCTCCTGCAATTTCTCCTTGCTCTCGATAGCATGTTGCGCCAAAGCAAGCGGGCACGAACCGGCAAGAGCCAGTAAGCCCACAACAACTCTGTTATTCATACCAATAAAATAAAAAAATGTTGATTTCGCCTACCCTTATTCCTGAGGGCGCGATGCCAAATCTTGGCGTATGCCGAGGTTATAGCATTTGAGGCAGGTCTTCTGGCTTTCCCCAGTCTGTCATACCTTCCCGCACCATCGGTGCAGTGGTGTTATACTGACAGGCTTTATCTTCGGGGGATTACAGCTGCAGGAACAGCTCCGGTCTTTCACTCGGATTCCCTTACGTTGGACGGCATCTGCCGCCAATTGCCTTCAATTTCGGGTGCAAAGGTAGTTCTTTATTTTGATTCTACCAAATAAAAAGATCATTTTTTTCTTTTCCCCAATATAAATGGGTGTAGCTTGCCACTACATTGCCTTGCCTTATCACTGGCGAATCGACGATATTTCCACGGGCATCATATACCAGGGCTGACGAATGGGGCTTGGGATCTACAAACCGGGTATAATGAAACTCATGCCCACGCCATTCCTTACCGTCCATCACTACACGCCGATAACCCAACGACAGTTTGCGGTCAGACTTTTTTGCCGTGATTTTATATGGCAACACTCCGCACATCTTCGATTCGCTATCATCAGAAAGAATACTCTCGCAAAGGTACATCATACCACCACATTCTGCTATGATACGTCCTCCTCTTTCCGCATATTCCTTAATGGACATCCTGCATCTTTCTGCACGTTGCAGGCTATCCAGGTGCTTTTCGGGATAGCCACCGGGGAGATACAGCAATGTCGTGTCCTGTGGTATCTCCTTATTCTGTTCGGGATCGAAAAACTCCACTGACCCCATGCTCTTTAATATGTCAATATGCTCTTGATATAAAAAAGAGAACGACTCCGTATTACGTGCTACAAGAATCTTTTCACTGCCAACAGAATCTTCAATATTGTCAATAGCCATATCCACACTTTCACATCTCTTGATAATCCCCCTCCAATCCACATTGTCATCCACCATATCTGCCAATACCGATACATCTACCTTACTGCTGAAGTCCAGTCCAAGATATCTCTCTCCGTTAACCGCCTCATTACGCTTGGGAATAAAACCAAAACATTCCAATCCTACATTATCACATGCCTCGCGGAGCAGTTGCTTGTGTCTTTCCGAACTAACCTTATTATATATAACACCCATAACCTTTGCTTCCCCGCAGAAATTCTTGAATCCATAAAGTAGCGGGGCAATGGAATATCCGGTATGACTCGCGTCAACCACCAACACTACAGGCAAACCAAGGTTTATGGCTATGTCTGCCGGACTACCCTTATGTCTTTCATATCCGTCATACAAACCCATCATACCTTCTACGACAGTGATGTCGGCATCTGCCGAATAATGACTATAAAGTTCCCTGACATGCTCACGCGAAGCCATGAACAAGTCAAGGTTTACTGAAGGTCTGCCGCACACCAATCCGTGAAACATTGTATCTATATAATCTGGACCACACTTGAATGGCTGCACCTTATACCCATTCTTTGTCAACAATGCCATCAGTCCGACCGCTATTGTTGTCTTGCCTGCTCCTGAAGTAGGAGCCGCTATCATAAATCCTTTATTCATATCAAGCGAATCAACGTTTCTGCAAATTTACATAAAAATCCCGAATTATAAGCCAGTCGAAATAAAAAACAAATGTCATTCCCCGAAATTTTGCGTTTTTTTATAAGAAAATGTCAAGTCCGCCACAGATTTCTTTGTATTATGAGCAGCCCGGGTGAGATTTTTGAGAAAAAATATGGTGTCTTAACAAATCAGCTTGAGGAAATGCGTGATTTGATGCTCACGTATCACGTGCAGGAGGTTGGTATGGAAAGCACAAGTGTCTATTGGGTTCCTATATGGCACATACATCTTTGTGGTGGTGACACCCCGTGATTGCAAATTAACCAATGGCACTGCTGGAGATGGAACCCAGTCTGAGAAAAACTCGAAGAGGAAAATTTGCAGCAAAAAACAGTTTGGATAGGTGCAGTCTCTCTTTGCCAACTGCCAAATTATCTTTCCTCCTGTTCCACAAGCTTGGCAGTTCAGTTTATACGCTTCCTTACCCATACCTTATGGCTGCCGCTGCCACGCGATGTTATCGGTGCGTCAGGGTCGCCGCAGATTTCCTTTAGGTCGTCTGAGGCATAAGTGGGGTTTAGCTTGTTTATTTCGGCATACTCTCTTAACTTAATGAAGCCGTTGCGGTCAATCACCTCCAGCGCATTCTTTATGCGTTCCTCCCTCGAAAATGGAGTCTTCCTAAGCTTGGCAACACCGCCAGACTTACGTTCCAATTCTGTTTCTATGCGCAGTTTCTTTATGAGTTTCTGGTCTGCCTTGAAGTTCACGTTGCTCACCTCCACCTTGCGTCGTGCCATGCGGTCGTCGTCACTCGCCATCTCGTTAGGCTTGTCGTCGTTGAAGGCGAGCGAGAGCGAGAACACGCCCAAGTCGTCAATCTTCACCGTGTAGCCTTGCGACAGTTTACGCATAATCACGTCAACCACCGACGAAAGCACTCCCTCGATGACACTCTTGCTGACAGCCCGATGATAGCTGTTCACTTCCTTCACCAGCTCGTCGTTATTCAAAAGCCTGTAAGCGTCCAGCTTTGGATAAACCCTACGCTTTCCTTTGCCCTCCATGTCGGGCATCTCGTTTACTGTATATTTTGGCATTGTTTTTATTTGTTTGTAATTATTATTAATAGGTTTGAAGAGTCTTGCAAAAACGTCTGCGTTAAGCTCGGCATACCTTTGCAGTTTACGTCAGAAGGCTTCGGACGCACATCAGAAAGCTTCGGACTCACATCAGAAGACTTCGGACGCACATCAGAAAGCTTCGGACGGAAAACTTACATCTGCAGAAGCATTTGCCCCATGCCCAATATTGTCTATGCAAAAGAATATTCGCGAAAACCCTTCACCCTTCACTTTTTAAATCTAAGTATCTCTGTAGCAGAGGGTTGAAGGAGTGAAGGGTTGTTGCAACCCTTCACCACCCTTCACTACCCTTCACTCGTCAGGCACACAGAGGGACAATACGGTAGCACTGTCCTTTGTTGGTGTGCTTTGTACGGCAGCCAAGTACTTTAAGGGTCTGTCCGATTTTCACCTTCAGACTTGTTGTCACCACGACTGTCGGATACTGTTTGGTGATTTTGTCGCAGATCTCATTCATCCTCATCCATTCGCCGCTCTATTCGTCAATAGAAGGTACGCGCACGCATGCCGAGAGCATTGTCTCAAGGTCGTCGGTCCTGAAATACGCGGCATTGGCCTGCTGGATGCGCTCAACTTCATTGGCATTGAACCAATAGGGCGCTTCCGTCTCGCGAATTTCGTACAATGCTTGTGCGTAGAGCTGACCATAGTCCAACGGGGTGACATTGTCGATGAACAATCCGTCGGGAATATGGATGCAGATAAAGCGGCGGCTGCCCGTAGGGTCGCAGAGCGGATGAGTGTCGTTGGTAGTGGCAATGAACGAGGCATAACGCAAGCGGTCGTCCTGACTCTTGCCGAAAATCGGGCGTCCGTTCACCTTATGCTTCGACAATGTCTGTTTCAACTTGCCCTGTTGCGACACACCCATATTGGCAAACTCGTCGATGTTGACAAGAAGGTTGTGGGTGAGAGCCATCTCGCTGTCGAACTTGTTGCCGAAGTTGATGTGGTCGAGATAGTAGCTCCTGAGACTCTCAGGCAAAAGGCGAAGAGCGAACGTGCTCTTACCGCAACCTTGCTTGCCGATAAGCACAGGGACAGTCTCGTTGCCGTGTTGGCTGTCCATCTGCAGCCAGTGCGCCACCATTGACCGAAACCACACGGCACACCATCCCATTGTCTCCGTTGTCATGCCTGGAATACGGTTGAAGAGTCCGGCGATGTGGTTCTGTCCGTCCCACTTGGGCAAGATGTCGAGGAAGTCACAAATGGGACTGTACCTCTTCACGGCATTTGACATGACATACTCATTGATGTCTTGTCGTGGCGACTTGTCGCCTCCGATGCCCTGCTTCTTTGCCTCACGGACAATGGAGTTCAGCGCCTCTTCAGTCAAAATTGTCCACTCTTCGCAGTTTATGGCGCGATATTCGGTCTTGCCGCTCACCACATTTCTGCGAAACTCAAAGTTCTCTTCCAGATAGGCCTCTACCTCGAAGACCAGCATCTGGTTTTCTGCCATTACTGACATTTCTGAT
>JALFCG010000148.1 GCA_022771265.1 Prevotella sp. | reverse complement strand
GGATTTTGTTTGGCTTTTAATGAGTAATAGCGAGCTATTACGAATTAAAAACAAGCAAAAGACGCCTTATAAAAAACAAAAGACTGCAAGCAGTAAATATAAAATACAATAAACGGCCTAATGACCGTTTTGGGTTTATTTGTATGGCGTGGCTTTATATTGACAAGCCCCGACGGGTAGTGCTTACCGGTCGGGGCTTGTTGTAGATATGGGGCTTATGCGCTTATTCTATGGTGATTTTCCATAATATAGCGTCGGGCTCGATGTCTGACAGGGTGACAGGAATCAATCTCTCCGTGTCTTTCATCTTTGCCAACTTGTTATGGCCGCGTTGGGTTAGGTCTCTGATGAACGGTTCGCAATATACCTTTTCCGAACCGAGGTTGAGTCTGAGTTCACCTAAGTTTAACACCCACTTTATCTTGGTAGGCACGGCCTTCATCAGTGTGTGGTATTTTGTGTCTGCAGTCACTTTGATGCCCATCAGAGAGAGTTCTATTCCTGAACCCATGGCTATGCTGACGGAATTGATGGTTCCGGCATCGTCGGTGGTTACAGAAAACACTTCTTCTTCTTCGTTTTTCAGATAGCTATACAGATATGTGCCATCTCCGAAGTCGGTCTTGTCGACTTTTGAATATAGCCCAGGACAGGAGTTCGGGATGTCTTTGACGTTGGCACCGATTCTTGCCTTCCAGAATCCAGTGGCGTCACCAGTCCATTGCGCATTGATGTTCTGTACGCATATTGCCGTGCTGGTCGTTTCCGTTCCGATCGCGTTCGCATTTAGTGCTGCAGCTAAAGCGATGCAGCAAGTAGCTAATTTTTTTATTGTATTCATATCGTAATTAATTAGTCGTCTATTCCTTCTTATTTTCTTGAAGCGAAGTACATTCCATCGTTGACAGCCATTCTCACCTGGTAGATGCCGGCCTGGTCTTGCGATACTTTCATCTTCTTGCCGTTGGGCAGAGTTGCCATGATGGTGCCGTCGTCGTTGAAACGGAACAGTTCCTTGATGGCGCCTTTGTCCTCGTAGCTCCAGCTCTTCTCCTTCTTGTTATATACAAGGTGTGACACCTCGCCGTCGGGAGAGGTTATCTCATAACCGTTCTTCAATGTCTTCACGGCATACATGCGGCCGTCTTTGCCCATCACATTTTGGGTCTCACCCACCTTGGCCATCACTTTGCTGCCGCTCCAGAACTCGATGGTGTTGAGGATGAACAGGTCTGCCACGCCACACACGGCATAGGCAGGGCTTATCAGAAGGAACACAAGTTCGTTGAGGAACTTGCAGCTGCTAAGGCTCTTGTTCCAGTCTAACACCTTGTTGGTCAATCCGAAAGAACCGATACATGAACTCAGAGTCACCGCACCTGCTAACAGTGCAATAATGGATTTTGTCGTGAATTTTCTCATTTGCTATAGATTTTATTGTTATCAGATTATATATGTCTCTGCAAATATATGTTTTTTTTCGCTTCCTGAACAATAATTACAGGGAATAAGTTGGATGAGAAGATTGTAAAAGTTGTTAACACCTTATGTCGTCAGAGGATATCACAGTCGTAATCCCACTTTAGCTCCCAGTGTCATGATGTGCATATACTCCCTGCTGCCATGGCTCGCCGGGGTCTGGATGTTGTAGTCGTCTTTCCGGTGGAGGTCTGGAACACGTTGCCTTCGTCAAGGTCGTATTTGCTCAACGGCAGGTTGAATCCCATGTATAGACTGAGAAACGAGTTGCGGTCGGTGTCGAATTCCTCGTATGCCTCTTGCTTTTCCTTGATATTCAGTCCTTTGTCCCCGCATCAGGCACTTGCCACTCCTCTCCGTTTACAGTAGCTTTAAGTCTTGTTTTGTCCCGTTTTTGGGCACGCACCTTGCCCAAGTGGGGCAAGCACGTTGCCCAACATGGGTAAGCACGTTGCCCCACCTGGGCACATTTCCTTTTCCTTTCGTGCCCAAAATCTTCCATTTTCCATGACCGTGTGTTACATATCCTTTTGTCAGAAATCAGAACCAGAGTAACCTGCATCTCCCCTTCGGGGGAGACCGAGAGGGGGCTGAAGTCAGCAGGAAAGATCATCAACAAGTGGCTTGTTTCATCAGCTTAGAACTCAGCAAGGAATGGGGAGTGCCCCCAGCCCCCGCAAATCCCAGTAAATCCAAAGATAAATCCAATAACCCATTCACCACCTGAAAAATCAGTGAAAAAGTCAAATCCGTGTTTAATTTTTGTCCATCGCCGCAGGCAGATGGACACCAAATGCTCACATATATAATCCTTCCTTGTTATTGCGTAGAGTCCCCATGCCATATATCAGTCACAATAAAGCATCACCAACGGAAATCCCGCTCCCCATGAAAACAATACCATCGATAATTTCCCTTCGCGCGCATATATAAATATAATGTGAACCATACACCTTTCCCTTCAATTCTGTCAAATAAAAGGAAAACCGTCACTTTTTTCTCATTTTCTTTTGAAAACATTTGGATGGTATGAGAAAAACCCATACCTTTGCATCCGCTTTTGAGAACGAACGCTGTTACAAAACAGTTACTAAGTCAGAAAGAGCGACAAAAGAAAGAGTTCTTTGAAAAGATTACAATAAACAGAGAAGTAGTAGTACAAGAAGCAGGCTTCTTTTCCACCTTATATTATATAGGGGTCATGGATAAAGGAGTTCTGGGTAGAACGAAACCTATCAATTTCTGAA
>JALFCG010000146.1 GCA_022771265.1 Prevotella sp. | reverse complement strand
GCGATCGGTGAAATTCATACCGTCAGCTATCTTTCCATATACAAAAGGTATATCCATAGTATTCTTTATTCTAATTACACTGCAAATGTAACAAATCTATTTGAAATAAAATAATTTCAAATCAACTGATTTCGTTGGTTTGATTATATTTAACCTCAATAGCATCCATTAGTAACTACTCAGCACCCCTTGCGCATGAGTAGTTTCCTTACTGTTTTACGACAGCAAGTATTGCATTGAACTTGGAGTTTCCATTCTTCATGGCTGTTTCTGCGATGGAGTGTAGCTTGGCAAAATCATCTGCACCGCCGTCCGTTCGGAAGCAACCACTGACTTTCTGTTTTATCTTTATCTTCCTTACCCCTCGTTCGCTGGCATTGTTATCATAGGGTACATGCGGATTTGTGAGAAAAGTGAACAGATAGTTTTCTACTTTGAGGATACCTTTTTTGAAACTCTCAAATTCCCCATTGAGGTGTGTCAGGCTTTCACCTAAGAGTTTTTTCATTTTTGTCTTCAGCGTCTTTATCTTCCTTTTCGTGATATTGCCTGCCCGCCTGAGGTCGATGGCGTGTGATATAAGTTGAATAAACCTTCGTGACCATTCCTGTTTCGTGTCAAGCTCGTTGAGGTATTCCGCATTCCGCAGCAGGTGGGCAAGACAGACCTGATGGTCCCTGACGTTCATCTTGAAATAGCTCTTGTGCCTGTCCGTCACGAGCGTGGCATTGGGCAGACCTTTCGGAAACTTGGAGTCTATGGCCTCCATGCCTCTCGACTTCATCTGATAGACATAGGTAAGGGCATCGGTCTGGAATATCCAGTTCCAGTGCAGCTGTCTTCCCACGGCGGCGCCCGTCTCGTCGGCTCCCACAACCGGAGCACGCTCAATCCTCTGCCGTATCTCCTCGTACGCCCCGTCTGATTTGGCACCGGTTTTCTTGAGGATGTTCTGCACGGTCCCCTCGCTTATCCTCCTGCCAGAGAGGTCTGAGATAAGTTCGGCTATCCGCTTGAACGGGATGCACTGCACGACGTTGAGATATGTCACCAAGGCACGGATATTGTCTCCGTACTTGATGCGGCAGTTGGGGGCGTCGCAGTTGTTCACGGCACCGCACTCGCAGACTTTCTCGTAATACTGATCCTCAGTTGTCTCCATGACGAACCTGATGTCCATAATCTGGGTCTTGCGGATTTTCCTGTATCCGATGCCGTCCAGCGGACGACCACAGCACTTGCAGTAGTGAGGCTTGTGCATGACAATCCTGTCCGGCGTGCCGACAGTCTGAAGCGTACTGCCCTTGTGACCGGGCTGTCCGCCGCTCGGCTTCCCGCTCGGCTTGCGCAGGGATCTCGTCCTGCGCTTCTCACGGGCTGCTATGCTTTCCTGGGATGGGGGTACGCTGCTATTGCTGCTGTTCTTCTCTGGCTTTCCAGGTCCATACGACGAGCCGTCCTCTCCATCATCACCCTCAAGTTCCGTGATGCGGGCTTTGGCTTCGGAGAGTTCCTTCCTGGTCGTGGCAAGTTCTGCCTTCAGGCTGTGTATCTCCTTGTCTTTCCGGGTAATGATACGATTGAGCCGCCCAATCTCCTCGGTCTTCTCGGAGTCAGACTTCTCAAGCTTACGCAGACGCTGGTTGATCAGGCGTAAGGCATCATCCATGTCAGTACACTGCTTTGCCATTTCGTCGGCAAATTTAAGCATTATCCGCAGAATATCCAAATGCGGATTCATATCCGTTAACGGGCAGTTTGAAGCTGAGAAAATGCTAAAACCTCACACGCTGACGGCAATCTTCTTGGCGGCGAAATTGTCCTGACGGACTTGACGGTGTAACTACAGACAACGTACATGCCGTTTAAAGCCAACACGCATAGCCGTTGTGGCAGATACCTTTGGACAAAACGCATTAACAAAGATTTAGAAATAAGGGAAAAACATGTTTATGAATTATTAACGCGACACGTCCGTTGGGTTCATGTCGAGGGGTGCTGAGTAGTTACAGTTCAACATAGAACTGCAATTTTCTGGTAGATTAGAATAAATAACGTGAGTTCGACGAATATACTTTAGAATAAAGTAAGCTGTCTGTCATTTGAAATATCAACGGTCTGTACTCGTATGGATGGTTTCTTTGGGA
>JALFCG010000143.1 GCA_022771265.1 Prevotella sp. | reverse complement strand
ATAGTGGCAAAAGTCAATATCCACGACTGCGCCACATGTCTATATCATCACCTGCGCCGTAGCTCGGTGAATGATTTTGACGTGGCAAAGTTAAGGAATTAATTGCAAAACGCCAAACAATTCTTGATTTTTATTTGTAGTAGAGCAATTAAAAAGTGAAAATTTCCTGTTTCTTCCCTCGCTTCCTCTCCGTTTCTACTCGCTTCCATAACGGAGACGGAACGAAGGTCGAACGAGAAACTAACGGGAAATGAACGAGAATCTAACGGAAATCTAACGGAAATCTAACGGGGAACTAACGGAGAAGCGGCTTAAAATTAATATAGGTAAAAAAGACAATATCTTGCGTGTGAGATGGATGTCGCACTCTACACTCTACATTCACTCTACACAGTTCACATCTGATTGCTCTATTCAGTTCTCAACTGATTGCTCTATTCAGTTCTCAACTGATTGCCCTATTCAGTTTGCAACTGATTGCCCTATTCAGTTTGCAACTGATTGCCCTATTCAGTTTGCAACTGATTGCCCTATTCAGTTTGTAACTGATTGCCCTATTCAGTTCTCAACTGATTGCTCTATTCATGTAGTATCAACAAAACGGAAGGTCAGCTACGGAATACTTTCCGCCAGCTGACCTTCTCTGAGGATATTCTAATGAATACGGTGTTGGTGATGTCGTGGGAAGGATTAGCAAACCTTCTCAAGACGTTTCATCATTGAGAACATGAACAGTGCTGACAACAGACAGAGAATGATGAACACTGTCCATACAGTCCATAGAGGGAGTGAACCCCAGAGGAACCCGCCTACACTGACAAGGAAATTGCCGATGGCTGTTGCCACGAACCAACCTCCCATCATCATTCCCTTATACTTTGGAGGTGCCACCTTGGATACGAAGGAAATGCCCATCGGTGAGAGCAGCAACTCGGCAAATGTCAAAACGAGATATGTAGAGATGAGCCAGTTGGGTGATACGAACATTGCGTTTTCGCCGGCTGCCGCCTGGTCGTTAGGTGAAAGGAGTCCGAACGAGCCGAATGCCATAACTCCGAAACCTACGGCTGCAACAAGCATACCGTATGCAATCTTGCGCGGGGCTGAAGGTTCCTTGCCCTTACGTGCCAACGCACCGAAGATGGCAAGGCTGACTGGAGTCAGAGCGACTACATAGCAAGGGTTGAACTGCTGGAAGATTGGGGCGGAAATGTCGATAGAGCCTTCCACGTTGGAGTACTGCCATCCGAGGAACGCAAGGCAGAGTGCGAGCACAACACCTGAAATGGACTTGCCCTTGCCTGTCTTGCTCTGGAACAGGGAGAAAAGGGCATAAACGATGATGATGAGTGCTACGAGGTTGAACACGTCGAACGCCATGCTCTGAACTCCATCAACGCTCTTCACGGTAAACTCGTTGGCAAAATAAGTGAGCGTGAGTCCGTTCTGGTGGAATGCCATCCAGAAGAATATCACGACTGCAAATACAAGGCAAAGGGCTACGATGCGTGCCTTGGTGTCGGCAGGTGAGAGCTCCTCGACGTTGGCAGCTGCCTTGTCGCTGGCTGCATTTTGCTTTCCTCCCTCAACATGGCGGAACGTGCTCCTGGTGAGATAGTAGATGGCAATGGAAAGGATGAGAGAGGCGCATGCCACGGCGAAGGCGAAATGGTAGGAGTCATTTTCCGACACTCCCATATTTACCTGCGCCCACTCCATAATCTTTACGGCGGCTGTCGGTGCGAAAAGGGCTCCGATGTTGATTGCCATATAGAAGATGGAGAAGCCGGAGTCGCGCTTGTCGGCATATTCCGGAGCATTGTAGAGGTCGCCGACCATTACCTGGAGATTACCCTTGAACAGACCTGTTCCAAGCGAAATCATGATGAGGGCGGCAATCATCACCACAAGGGCGACCACATCACCTCCAAGAGGAGCCGATAGCAGCAGATAGCCAAGGAACATGATGATGATTCCGCTTGTCACCATCTTGCCGAAACCGAACTTGTCGGCCATCATGCCTCCAAAGAGCGGGAGGAAATAAACCAACATCAGGAATGTACTGTAGATTGCACCTGCAGCTCCTGCAGTCAACCCGAAATTAGCTCTCAGGAAGAGAGCGAAAACAGCGAGCATGGTGTAGTAACCGAAACGCTCGCCCGTGTTGGCAAGTGCCAACGCAAAAAGACCTTTAGGTTGTCCTTCGAACATAATTTAATGAGTTTTTTGTTATTAATATGATATTATTTTATTTTTGGGTTTTTCGTACGCAGTATGTCAAACAGGTAGGCTATCTTAATGGCAATGCAGTTGTTGTTGCTCTTGCCGAAAGTGTCTGCCTTGGAGTTCTTGAATACGTTGCCAAGACCGTAATAATAACGGGCTTCAAGGAGGAAATGACCTATCTTCGGACGTGAGAATTCCAGTCCCATGCCGACGGCAATGCCGTAGTCGAACTTGTTCTGCACGGACATGGTGTCCTGATAGGCATATTGCTGGACACCTACACGGTCGGAGATATTGCGTTCGTCGTATTCGAAATTCTGTTTTGCCTTGTCGTTAAGGAAGAAGCCGAACTGTGGACCAAGCAGGAAAAACGCCTGGAAGCCTTTGCGTTCGCGTCCCCATCCCAGGCGTGCCATCAACGGCACCTGCACGTAGGTCAGCTGGCGCTGGTATTCTTCCGGTAGCTTTGTCACTGAGTTGATGACGGGAGCGTCATTGACATCATTGATTTTTTCCTTCCATCCCATCTGGGTAAGGTTCACTTCGGAAACGATGGCACAGATGCTGTTGAAATATTTCTCGCAGGTGTAGCGAAACGTTATTCCGGCTGTCATGCCGCCTAACTGCGACTGTGGCACATCGGGGCTGAAGCCTACGTTGCTCATGGTGTAGCCAGCGTTGAAGCCAACGGAGAGTTCGTTCCTGTGGTCACCGATCTGGGCATTGGCAGCCATAGGCAGTAGCAGCATCACTGCCAAGAGTATCTTGTGCGTTGTTCTTGATTCTTCGGTCATGTTCATTTAAAATATGTGTATCAAAAGTGTATTGTCTCCACACGGTGTCCGGGAAGATAGTGGATAAAGAGTATGCTCTTGTTTTTGTAGCCTCCTTCGGATGCAGTCTTTTCAAAGCGCAATGGGGTCTGTATGGGGGTGTAGCCGACTGTTCCGGCAGCACCGGTGAACTTGTCGCCATAAAGATAGAGACCGCGAATGAAATAGAAGGCTTGGTCAAAACCGGTGATGGCAAAACGCGGCAACGCCTGAATCATGTCGGCATGGAAGTTCCACCGGTACTTGAGCTGAAAGCGGGAGGTACGCGACGACAACGGATTGTAGTGGTAGGCACCTGGAATGAATGCCTCGTATTTGTAGAAATGGTCGATGGCGTGTTTGGTGTACATCATCCATTCCGTGTAGCCAAACATCTTTATCTTAAGTGTCGTGTTGTTCATGGTAAGGTTGTCAAGCTTGGCAAAGGCAAGGTTGAGTTCCGGTGAGCGACCGGTATTGAGAACGACCACATTGGGAAGCGTCCGGCTGAATGCTTTTGAGAAGTATTCTTCGCTCGACTTGACGTTGGTGATGGAATAGGTCCTGCCCAACTGCTCCAGCTTGCGTCGGAGTCCAAACGTGAACGGACCTTTTCTGCTCGTGGTGTCATTGCAATCGATGAAGATGACATGATGACCCTTAAACCTTTCGATAAACTGCGAAATGACTAAGTTGTTGAACTCGTCGGGCGACTGATAGACCTGGAAGAGGTTGCTGTTGCGGTCCACCTCGGCAGTGTTAATAGAAAACGGGATGAGCAACTTTATGTCGTTGTTCTTGGCGAAGTCCGCCAATGGCTTTACCTGGCTTGAATAGAGCGGACCAATGATGAGGTTGCACGACGACGCGTCCTTATCCTTTAGCGTCTTCCTTATGTCAGCATCTTCGGGCACGTTCCATGCCTTCACATCGACCGACACTCCGAGATGCCTCAAGCTGTCGCAAGCCATGAGCACTCCCCGGTAGTATTCGACCATACGTCGTCCGTCGCCGTTGATGTCATGCAATGGCAGCATAACCCCGACCTTGACTGTTCCTCCTTGGATTGTCTTAGCCTCTACACTTGTTCCAATGGCGAAAAAAACCATGAAAACAAGTAAAATATGTCTTAAAATAGAACTCATAATCAAGTTTTTCATTTATTCGCGTACAAAATTACCAAAAAAGAATGGATAAATCAACTTTATTCACTAATTTTGCACATAAATTTGCAGAAAAATGAAAAAAAGGCTGTTCTTTTCGCTAATTATGGCGTATTTTGCGACTTTTTCCGTCTTTGCTTACTTCACTCCCACCGCATATTATGTCGTTGATGGTGAGATGAGGGAGACGACGGATATGATTGTCGATGAACAGGCACCGTTGGAAGTGACTTTTAAGGCTAATCCGACTGACGAGCCTGACGACATCGTTTACGAATGGCGGTTCTCACGGAACGATGAGTCCCAACCATACGTGACGAGACATGAGGAAAACACTGTTTTCGTGTTTGACGAGTCAGGAAGATTCACCGTCAGCCTGTTTGTTCACAGTTCAAAAGACGAAGGGGCGGAACCCGTGGCAACGATAACTGTCAGCATCGCCGACAGCTTTCTTGAGATGCCCAATGCCTTCTCGCCAAACGGTGACGGAATTAACGACATATACAAGGCAAAAGCAAACCACAAGAGCATCGTCGAGTTCCACGCATATATCTTCAACCGTTGGGGAAAGAAAATATTCGAATGGACTGACATCAACAGCGGATGGGACGGCACATTTCACGGTAAACAAGTGAATGACGGGACATACTACGTGATGGTCAAGGCCCGAGGAGCTGACGGGATTGTCTATAACATTAAGCGGGACGTGAATATCCTGCGCAAATACACTGAAGTAGAATAATACAACATAACGAAAATCATGTCAAGAGAAGACGAAAAAATAAACGTGTGGGGAGCAAGGGTCCACAACTTGAAAAATATTGATGTGGAGATTCCGCGCAACTCACTCACTGTCATCACAGGGCTCTCAGGCTCAGGAAAGTCATCGCTTGCCTTCGACACAATCTTCGCAGAAGGACAACGTAGATATATAGAGACGTTCTCTGCCTATGCGAGGAATTTCCTTGGAGGTATGGAACGCCCCGATGTTGACAAAATTACCGGTTTGAGCCCAGTAATCAGCATTGAACAGAAAACCACCAACAAGAATCCGCGTTCCACCGTCGGCACAACGACAGAGATATACGATTTCCTCCGCCTGCTCTATGCACGCGCCGGCAAGGCCTACAGCTATGAGTCAGGGGAAGAAATGGTGAAGTACACCGAAGAACAGGTGGTTGAGATGATACACAAAAACTACACGGGAAGGAAAATATTCATCTTGGCCCCCGTGGTTAAAAGCCGTAAGGGACACTACCGGGAACTCTTCGAAAGCATGAGGAGAAAAGGGTACTTGAACGCAAGGATTGACGGAGAGGTAAAAGAGGTGACACCGGGAATGAAGGTGGACAGATACAAGAACCACGACATTGAAATCGTGATTGACAAACTTGCCGTCGGCGACAAGGACAACGACAGACTGAGGAAAAGCGTTGCCACTGCCATGAAAGCCGGCGACGGACTGTTGCTCGTTCTTGACAAGGACACCAACGTGGCAAAACATTATTCAAAAAAGCTGATGTGCCCGACAACAGGAATGTCTTATAGCGACCCGGCACCTAACAACTTCTCGTTCAACTCCCCGCAAGGTGCATGCAAGAGATGCAAGGGACTTGGCTACGTGAACCAGATTGACCTCAACAAAGTCATTCCCGACAAGAAACAGAGCATATACGACGGAGCCATCGTACCGTTGGGGAAATACAAGAACCAAATGGTGTTCTGGCAAATTGACGCCATACTTAAGAACTACCAGCAGACGATAAAGACGCCAGTGGAAGATATATCGGAGGAGGCGATGAACGAGATACTTTACGGTACTCTTGAAAATGTGCGTATCGACAAGGATGTAATACATGCCTCAAGCGACTATTTCGTCACATTTGACGGAGTGGTGAAATATCTGACCAACGTAATTGAAAACGACGACTCGGCAGCCGTACAAAAGTGGGCTGACCAGTTTATGGCTGTCACCGAGTGTCCGGAGTGCCACGGCAGACGACTTAACCGAGAGGCTCTCTCTTACAAGATATGGGACAAAAACATCAGCCAACTGTCGCAAATGGACATTTCCGAGCTTCGACAGTGGCTTGACGAAGCGGAACGACATCTTGACTCGAAACAGGTGCAGATAGCCCACGAGATAATGAAGGAAATGAGAACCCGCCTTGACTTCCTGCTCGAAGTAGGTCTCGACTATCTTTCACTCGACCGCCAGTCGGCATCACTGTCAGGAGGTGAAAGCCAGCGCATAAGGCTTGCAACACAGATTGGAAGCCAACTGGTCAACGTGCTATACATACTCGACGAACCGAGCATCGGCCTGCACCAACGTGACAACGAGCGACTGATAAAATCACTTAAGGAACTGCGGGACATCGGAAACACGGTCATCGTGGTCGAACACGACAAGGACATGATGGTCGCTTCTGACTACGTGATTGACATCGGACCTAAGGCTGGAAGAAAAGGAGGGGAAGTGGTATTTCAGGGAACACCTCAAGGTATGCTCAAACAAAACACCATAACGGCTGAATATCTCAACGGGATACGTAAGATTGAAGTACCAAAGACAAGAAGGAAGGGCAACGGAAAAACAATTTCAATACATGGCGCTTCCGGCAACAATCTCAAGAACGTGGACGTCGATTTCCCTTTGGGCACACTGATTGTGGTGACAGGAGTAAGCGGCTCGGGAAAATCAACACTCATCAACGAGACACTGCAACCCATTCTAAGCCAACACTTCTATCGTTCACTAAAAACCCCGAAGCCATACGTCTCGGTTGAAGGCATTGAACATATAGACAAGGTTGTGAACGTTGACCAAAGTCCTATCGGACGCACTCCACGTTCCAATCCTGCAACCTATACAGGCGTGTTCAGCGACATCCGATCGATGTTTGTCAATCTGCCCGAAGCAAAAATAAGAGGTTACAAACCCGGTCGTTTTTCCTTTAACATCAAGGGGGGCAGGTGTGAGACCTGCGGAGGCAACGGCTATAAGACAATAGAGATGAACTTCCTGCCAGACGTGCTCGTACCGTGTGAGGAATGTCATGGCAAGCGTTATAACAGGGAAACGCTTGAAGTGAGATACAAGGGTAAGAGCATTGCCGATGTGCTCGACATGACAATAAACCAGGCAGTCGAATTCTTCGAGAATGTCCCTGACATCCTGAGAAAGATAAAGACCATACAGGATGTGGGACTGGGGTACATCAAGTTAGGACAACCGTCAACGACACTGTCAGGAGGCGAGTGCCAACGAGTGAAACTGGCAACAGAACTTAGCAAAAAAGATACGGGAAAGACCCTCTACATACTTGACGAACCTACAACAGGACTTCATTTTGAGGATATCAGAATATTGATGGATGTAATACAACGACTTGTTGACAAGGGTAACACAGTGGTCATCATCGAACATAACCTTGACGTAATCAAGCTTGCCGACTACATCATCGACATGGGACCTGAAGGAGGAAGAAACGGTGGAACAGTGCTTGCCACTGGAACACCGGAAGATGTTGTGAAAAAGAACGTTGGATTCACTGCGAAGTTTCTTGGAGAAGTATTAACTGGCTTGAACTGACATGATATATTACGATTACGGTACATGGTTGAGACGGCACTTCCCGTTTAAGGTGCAGAAACTGTCTATCGACGCAGGCTTCACCTGTCCCAACAGGGACGGGAGAATAGGTGTCGGAGGATGTATTTATTGCAACAACCAGTCGTTTAACCCAACTTACTGCAATCCTGCCAGAAGCGTAAGAGAACAATTGGAAGAAGGCAAGAGATTCTTTTCACGGAAATATCCCGAAATGAAATACATGGCTTACTTTCAGGCTTTTACCAACACTTACTCCGATTTGGAAACACTGCGTAAACTTTACGAAGAAGCTCTTGACGTGGAAGATGTGGTCGGAATAATCATCGGTACACGCCCAGACTGTATCGACACTACCCTACTCGACTATCTACAGGATCTCAACACCCATACTATGGTCACTATAGAATATGGCATAGAGACCACCAACGACAATACCCTACGACTCATTAACCGTGGACACAACTTCGACTGCACTCGACGCGCCGTGGAAATGACTGCTAAAAGAGGAATTACCGTGGGAGGACATATAATACTTGGACTTCCGGGTGAAACAGCAGAGGAAAGCATAAGCCAGGCAGCAACCATTTCCGCCCTTCCCATCGACATCCTTAAGATTCACCAGATGCAGATAATACGCGGAACAAAGCTGGCAAAACTATATGAAGCCAATCCCTTCCACCTTTACAGTCCTGAAGAGTACATTGAGGTTATCGTAAGTTATCTTGAACATCTTCGAGATGACATCGTAGTAGAGCGATTTGCATCACAATCGCCAAAAGGTATGCTGATAGCACCACAGTGGGGATTAAAGAATTACGAACTTACTAATCTGATAGTCAACAAGATGAGGCGCGAAGACCGTCGTCAAGGAAGCCTTGCCATCAAAAGCAGCTTTTCATAGGACAAACCCTTATGATGCCTGATATATTTATTTGCCTGCTCTACATACTGAGTTCTGAACACTTTCCTGCCAACAGCCTTGTTAACCAGCCATTGTATCTTACCTATATGAAGGTCGCACGTGAGCTGGCGTAACATACCGTCATCAGGTATGGGATAAAGACTAAGCAGATAGAACACGAGACAGTCCGGGACAATCATGTCACGTTTCATTAGCCTACGTTGGTTTTCAGGATAATACGTTTTATATAGTGGATACTCACTTCCCAAATATTTGTCAAGGCTAATGCCTACCGTATTATTTCCAACGACAATGCTCTGATCCAAAGCACCTATCTGAGAATAAACCATTGGCAGAGGCATGTTGGGCAAATAATCCATCATCTTTGCAAACGAATTTTGCAAGCTGGAATTAATATCATCAACATTGGCATACTGTTGTTCTACTTCATTGATAAGCGATTGAAGTACAGTGTCTTGATAAAAATTAAGAAACTTATTGTTGATATCCGGGTCGTTGACTCTACCTAACTTTAACACGTCTTCAATAAGCGTACGGGTCTGCATCGGATAATCAAGGTTCATTTGCTGAAGTGCAGAAAAGTCGCCAGTGGTAAGAAAAAGACTTTGCACGCGGTCATAACGATGAAGGCTTACTTGTTGGTCTTCACCATTAGCATCGTTTGGCTTGAGATGCAACTCACATCCAACGCATGCAACTAAACATATAAATAAGAATATGTATATCTTATGCACCTTACCTGTTTTAATTTTTGTGCAAATATACTAAAAAATATATTTACCTCCAAATTATTTGCTAAATAAATTAAAAATAATAGCAATTTAATTAACTTTTTACTCCTTTTACACAATTTTCTTGCTCAGTTTCCTTACTTTTGTGTAATTTTGCAGGAAAATTGGAATAAACAAAAAACAAGCAAAATGAAACAATTATTATTATCCATTGCAATTGCCTCTGCCGCAACAGTAGCGTATGCACAAGGAAAACAAGTCACAGTCATCAATCATTCCGCTTTCGAGAGAACTGCAGAGCCGATAACCATAAGTATCGACGAAAGCAAAGATATAAAATCGGCAACAGTAAGCCATAACGGAATGGTCATTCCGTGCCAACTTGACGACATTGACGGAAACGGCGTCTATGACCAGTTGTTCTTTGTCACCTCACTTGGCAAAAAACAAAAGAAGGTGTTCAACGTCACTCTGTCGAGACAGGAAAGCGAGTCAGCATCGACTCAGAAAGTATATGCACAAATGATGCTTACGAATAAGAAAATTAAAAGTTCCAACAAGCAAGACCTGTATATTAACAGTCTTTCTGTTGATAACGGGACAAATCCGTACTGGATGCTACATCATCATGGACCTGCTTTTGAAAATGAATTCGTAGCCTATCGCATTTACTTTGACGAAAGGCAGACTGTCGATATTTACGGCAAATACAAAAAAGGATTAGAACTTCGAGAAACACAGTTCTATCCTGACAGTATGCAAAAGGCCAACGGATTTGGTGATGACATTCTTTGGGTAGGAAAAACGTTTGGACTTGGAGCTATGAGAGGATGGGCTAACGAACAACCACAGATGTTGCAGGATGTTGAAAAGCGCACTCTCTCAATAGTGGCGGCTGGTCCGCTACGTACCATAGTAAAGGTTGAAGACCGTGGTTGGAATCCTTACTATCCGAAAAACTGCAAAAACAATGAGAGAATAACGATGACAACCCTATACACCCTTTCCACAGACAGGCGTGACTGTAAAGTTGACATTACATTAAAGGGTAACACCGAAGGTCTTAGACTGTCAACAGGTCTTGTCAACGTCAAGGACTCAAAAGAATTTACTGACAGCAAAGGACTTAGAGGTTGTTGGGGAACAGACTGGCCGGTATCAGCCAAAGACTCGGTCGGACACAAACGTGAGACTGTAGGGCTTGGCATTTGCCTTGACAATAAGAATGTAGTGGAGGAGAAACCAGCCGACAAAGACAATTACACCTATGTTGTAAGCCCACAGTCAGACACAGTCAGCTACTACATCACATTTGCATCTGACAATGAGACATACACTCCTTCATACCATTCCGCCACGGAATTCTTCAACTACTTGAAACAATGGAAGAAAACCGTGACAGAGAAAGTATCAATTGAGATAAAGGACTTTTACATGTAGTTATACTTCCAACAAAATGGTTTCATCACCATTAGTCGCTTCAAAATAAGGATACTCGTCGCGCAGGCTGATGTCGTCATATACGAAATCAGCCACGACGGTATCTTTACCGTCGGGAAGAATCAGTCCCATCTTTCCGTCCTTTTGGGCAATAATTGGCATGTTTGAACGATTGTCAACATTGGTAAAGACCCTGCGCAAGAAATCGTATCTTGGCTGGACAAGAATGTCACCCTTGTAATTCTTTATACCAAATTTACCGTCTTGCTCAAACACTTCGTGAAGACGGACATACTTCTCCTTGATGCGCTTTAGGTAAAAGTCAAACTTTTTGCGGTCAGCCAGCATTTTCTTGAAATAGAAATACGTGTCGCAATAGTTTGCCATAGCACGCGCAAGCACAATCTGAAGGTCCAATCCGCTTACAGCCTTACGGTTAATGTCAATATATGCGGCAATGGCATCCTCCTTCTGCTCAACGGTCATTCCCTTAAGCCTAAGGATGAACTTGTCCATGATGTCCTTACTTCCATGGTATGCCTTGATGTAACGGTGCATTTGCCGTTCCATTTCGTCACTGACAAACTTGTCAATGCGCTCCTGCTCGATGATGTCAATATACTCGACATCAAAATTGTCTTGTGTAATCTGTGTCATAGACATAATTCTTTTATTTTCGACAAAATTACACAATTTGCCTCACATTACCAAATAATATAAGGACTTTTTTTAATATAATAATGAAATAAAGTCCCTCCACTTAGTTTGACAAATGGAGGGACTATGATGAAATCGCAAAGAATCGCTTACTCAATGACTACAAGGGCATCTCCCTCCATGACACTTTGTCCTGCTTGTACACAGATCTGCGTCACCTTGCCAGAGTTCTCTGCCTCAAGGTTATTAGCCATTTTCATTGCTTCAAGCACAACGACAGTGTCGCCAGCCTTCACCTCATCACCAACATTCACTTTTACCTCAATGATTGTACCTGGCAGTGGAGCCTTGACAGCATTATTGGCATTTGCAGGTTGGTTGTTTGAAGAAGTTGCGGCAGGAGCTGATGCCGGTTGTGCAACGGGGCGCACTACTTTTGGCTTTTCAGGTTCCTTTTCCGGTTCCATCTCAACCTTGTAGTCTTCACCGTTGACAGTGACTGAAGCGATATTGTCAATAATATCACCTATTGTCACCTCATACTTTTTACCACCTATGGTGTACTTATATTCTTTCATATCAAATACTGCCTAATTATGGATGCTCAGTCATGCTTAATGCAAATCCGTTCCACTGCGTGTTACGCTCATTAATCGTTATCACACCGGAAACAGCATCATGGACATTGTTGCCAAGATGTTCATGAAGAGCTAAAGCAATGGCTGCATATACATTTTTGTCGTTTGCCATATTTCTTATTTTACATTGGGATATTGCCATGCTTCTTGGCTGGCAGGCTCTCACGCTTTGTGGCAAGCTGTGCCAGACCACGGCAGATGCGGAATCGAGTGTTGCGTGGCTCTATGACATCGTCGATATAGCCATACTTAGCTGCCTGATATGGAGTGGCGAAGAGGTCGTTGTATTCCTCTTCCTTCTCGGCGAGGAATGCCTTGACATCCTCTCCTGCATCCTTCTTTGCCTTTGCTTCCTTTGCGCAGAGAACTGCAACGGCACCTGAGGCACCCATAACGGCGATTTCGGCTGATGGCCATGCATAGTTGAGGTCGGCACGAAGCTGCTTGCAACCCATAACGATGTGGCTACCACCATAGCTCTTGCGAAGTGTAACAGTAATCTTTGGAACAGTTGCCTCTCCATAAGCATAGAGCAACTGTGCTCCGTGGAGGATGACAGCGTTATACTCCTGACCTGTACCAGGAAGGAATCCAGGAACGTCAACGAGGCTGACGATTGGAATATTGAAAGCGTCGCAGAAGCGGACGAAACGAGCGCCCTTGCGGCTGGCATTAACATCGAGCACACCTGCATATACTGAAGGCTGGTTGGCAACGATACCAACGCTCTGTCCATTGAAGCGGGCAAAACCAATGATGATGTTGCGGGCAAACTTTGGCTGAATCTCGAAGAACTCTCCGTCATCCACAATACCACCAATGACCTTATACATATCGTATGCCTCGTTACCGTTGTCGGGGATAATCTCGTTGAGGGCATCCTCAAGGCGGTCAATCGGGTCGGTGCATTTCTTGCGGGGTGCTGTCTCCATATTATTGGATGGAATAAAAGAGAGCAGGGTCTTGATCATCTGAAGGCCTTCCTCCTCTGTCTTAGCGGTGAAATGAGTCACACCGCTCTTTGAGGCGTGAACGCTGGCACCACCGAGATGCTCCTGGTCGATGTCTTCACCAGTAACCGACTTTACCACCTTTGGACCTGTGAGGAACATGTAAGAAGTGTTCTCCATCATGAGTGTAAAGTCGGTAAGAGCAGGTGAATAAACAGCACCACCGGCACAAGGACCGAAGATTCCACTGATTTGAGGAATTACACCTGAAGCAAGGATATTGCGCTCGAAAATCTCACCATAACCGGCAAGAGCGTTGATACCTTCCTGAATACGCGCGCCACCTGAGTCGTTGATACCGATGACAGGAGCACCCATCTTCATGGCCATATCCATAACCTTGCAAATCTTCTGAGCCATGGTCTCAGAAAGTGAACCGCCGTTGACGGTGAAGTCCTGGGCGAAGATGAACACTAAGCGACCGTCGATAGTACCAGAACCGACTACTACACCATCGCCAAGATACTGTTTCTTTTCCATACCGAAGTTTGTGCAACGGTGGAGTTTGAACATGTCGTACTCCTCGAAACTACCTTCGTCCAGCAGCATGGTAATACGCTCCCTTGCTGTATATTTTCCACGGGCATGCTGCTTCTCGATAGCCTTTTCACCACCGCCCATGCGTGCTTCTTCACGCTTTGCGATGAGCTGCTTGATTTTTTCTAATTGTTTGCTCATTTTCTGATGAACTTTAATATTTGATTTTGTTTATTTCCCCAAAAGGATTTTTGATATTTTGATTCTTATTTTTTTTTAATTACTTATAGCCAGGCCACTGGCTTTAAGTCTTAGTGTTCGCAAAGCTCAGTGAGTATGCCGATGGTTGATTTCGGGTGGAGGAATGCGATGTTAAGGTTTTCAGCACCCTTACGTGGAGCCTTGTCAATCAGGCGAATGCCTTTTTCGTCACATTCTGCAAGAGCGTTAGCCACACCGTCTTCAACACAGAAAGCCACATGGTGAACACCATGGTTCCCCTTGTCGAGCCACTTCTGAATAGTACTCTCTGGTGATGTTGGCTCAAGGAGTTCGAGTTTTACCTCACCACACTTCAGGAATGCTGTCTTAACCTTTTGGTCAGCAACTTCTTCCACTGCATAGCACTTCAGACCCAGTACATTTTCAAAGTATGGGAGTGCCTCTTCGATACTCTGGACTGCTATGCCCAGATGCTCAATATGAGAAATCTTCATAGTTTTATGTATTAAATATGTATAATGTTTCAATAAAAAACTGTGCAAAGATAGTGATTTTAATCAATACCGACAAGTATTGCGTTGAAAATATTGTTAATTCTGCTATAATTCTATTGTTATGCGTCCGTTAAACCGTCGTCCTGTTAAGTAGTTTGGCACGGCATATTGGTTGTCGTTGACATCGGTCACCCAATAATACGAGTTGACATTGTTGATGCCAAACAGGTTCAGGCAATCCACACCAAGCCATACTTTCTTGACAGTACTGCCTTTCTTGCCTATATTGTCGGAAAGTAGATAGTTCAAGCCAATGTCAGCACGCTTGTAGGCAGGTGCCCTGAACTGCATGCTCTCAAGGCCTTTGTGTGGAGGACCGAAAGGCAGACCATCAGCAAAGGCAAGCCTGAGTGTCATCAAAAGACGGGGTATGCCTGGGAAATAGTCGGTGAAATGAAGGTTTAGACCATAACGCTGGTCAGTAGGCATGGGAATGGAAATGCCGTTAAGCGTCTGTCGTGTCTTCATAAGCGAGAATGTTATCCACGAGTCTGTACCTGGCACAAACTCACCATAGAGTTTCATATCGAGTCCTGTCGCATATCCATTGCAAAGATTTTTCCCGTAATATGTTAGTTTCACATTATTTATATTATATGGGATAAGATTGTGAAATCGCTTGTAATATGCTTCTGCTGTGAACTTAAATGGACGTGAGAGCCATTTGAAACGATAGTCAAAGGCTCCTACGAGGTGTATTGACTGCTGACTCTTGATGTTTTCGTTAAGAACAGCCACCGTTTGGCCGTTTGTTGTCACTGTGTCTCGAAGGTCTTTATAAAACGGTGCCTGATAATAAATCCCCATAGCAACACGGAATGTGGCATTACTGTCGAAAGACGGGACAATGGCAAGCGATGCTCGTGGAGACAGGGTCGTTTCCTTGTTATACGACCAATGGCTGAACCTCACGCCGTAAGTCAATGTGTAATATGACTGTCGTTCTCTTCCACCTGTAAAGCGGTAAGTGTCCATAAGGTAACCTTCGTATCGACGTGACTTAATCTCATTTTCCGACTTAAGTGAATAAAACAATTCTAACCGTTGTGGGCTGTGAGGAACGGAATAGCCGCTTGAGTCACGCATCTCGTATTCTCGTGCACTCTCGCTCACATTCTCAAATTTCATCGCCACTGATGCCTCCACAGAGTGTTTTGCCACCTTTTGCTTTAGCAACAGTTTTAGTGTCTCGACATGCCCATTTAAATAGTTCCTTGCGTGCTCCATGTATGTTCCAACGCCAATGTTTGATGCAGAGTTGACATCGTCAAGCCAATATTGCCCCATGATATCATACTTTTCTTCTTCTTTAGTGTAGAATGCTGAAGCAAGCAACGAGAGACTAGTCTGTTTTCCAATTCGTCTTGTAATGTCCAAAGCACCAAAGAATGTCCTGAACAAGTCTTTCTCCTGACCGTCAAAAAACACCTTAAAGCGCTTTGCGTCTTGAAGAGTGCCAAAAGAAGTCTCGCGGTTGTCGGGAACAAAATTATAATGATTCTCGGAAATGTTACCGATGAAATCGACACTCCATAACGAGTCAGGGCGATAACTCATGAATGTCTGATAGTCGATGAAATCGGGTTTGTACTCTCCTTTCGTGTCAATTGATCCCAATAGATACTTATTGGTCTTATACCGCAGTCCATTACTCATGGAGAATGTCTTGCTTGCAAATCCTGCATAGGCACTCGCCCCAAGCAGGGATATTGTTGCCTTTGCCTTTGAAGACGTGGGATTGGCATAAGTTATGTCAAGGACCGACGACATCTTATCACCATATTTTGCCTCAAATCCACCAGATGAGAACGCTACCTCTCCTACCATGTCAGGATTGACTATACTTAACCCTTCTTGTTGTCCGCTCCTGACGAGGAAAGGTCTATATACCTCGATGTTATTTATATAAACCGCGTTTTCATCGAAACTGCCGCCCCTGACGTTGTATTGCGATGACATTTCGTCATGGGTAGAAACACCGGCCTGTTGCTGCACCATTTCCTCAATCGCATTGCCGGTTGTCGACGGGTTGTGTCTTGCGTCCTTGATATCAAGGTGTTCCGTCTGTGTTGTCTGCCGTCTTTTTTCAGTCACAACGACTTCTTTTAGCGATTCCATCGGATTAAGCACAATACGCAGAGTCTGTTTTCCTTTAGGATTACGAAGTATCCTCGCCTTTGACTTGAAGCCAATCATAGAAAAATTAACCACCACGCTATCAGCTGTTTGGAGATTTATATTAAACTTTCCCCTTAAGTCAGTAACAGTCACCTTTCCTTGTCCTGCACAAGAGACAGTTGCCAACTCTACAGGCTTTCCTTCCGCATCTACGACAGAGCCTGTGAGTGAAAACGTCTGTCCTTGTACTTTCGTATAGAAGAGAGTACAAAAAAGAAAAATAACTATTCTCAAATATTTGTTTGAAATCATAATTTCATATAATCGTTATTAGCTATTGCCCCCATATCGTTGAAATGAGGGCATTCAGCATTTTATTGTTAAATCGGAACCATCGGAATGAGCTGACAGGTTTCCCACCGAACTTCAATATGAAATCGCGCAGTTTGTTCGCCCTATATGGAAGACCGACGTCAAGGAAGCAAAAGTGGTCGATTCCCTCGTTGTACGACTTTTTGATGGCAGCCCAAATAGTAACTTCTGCCGGATAACATTTCTTATATCTTTTCCTGAGGAAACCAGCATACCAAAGATAAGAATTATTGTTTGACACTGCATAAGCGCAACAACCGATGGTCGTTGATTTATAATTGGTTATCATTAGTTTTCCTACTCCTGTCCGTGCAATGTCACGGAAGAATGCATCGTCAGGGATAAAACGTTTGGGTTTGAAATAGTTATGTGCCTTCAAAAGGCTCATGAATTCATGAAAATCCCTTTCGTTTTTCACTTCTCTTGTTTCCACACCCTTTTTCATTGCACTTTTTATACGTGTCAATGTACGTTCAGAGGCTCTCTCCTCAGGCGACTTGCTGTGCAAGGAATTGTGGATATTCATCCAGTTGACAGGGAAGAAACCAAGTCCACGCAATATACTGTAACCAAACATCTTTGACGACTGATGGCTCAGTTCTATGTACGATACCCTTATGGGCATTTTTCTTACCAATGCCTCCATAAGTTTTCCAAACAACATTTGCCGTTCTGATTCCACAACGTCGTACTCTCCTTCCCCGAGAATGCGGCAATGCCACGACATGAACGGCGGCAACCACATTGACCGTCGTCTCACAACGGCGAGTATATGTCCTGCCACAGTCCCGTCGCTACGTCTTGCCACAGCCATCATCGGGCTATGACGAGGCGTATTCTCGTAGATTCGGAACAACTCACTGCTATGAAAAAAAACCTTTCCTTCGCAGCTTGGCAGTTCCTTACTACTGCTATATACCGCAACTGTTACTTCTTTCATCGCTGCAAAAATAATAAATAAAACATAAAAAACAATGAATCATTACATTTTTTTTAGCTATTATTCTTACCTTTGCGCCCAAAAGAACATTATTTATACATTAAAACGATAATTATGACTGATTTTAAGGATTTGGCACGCATAAGACGTAGCCACAGAAAATTCACTGAAGAAGAGATTAATCCCGACCACGTGCAGACAATACTAAGGGCTGCACTCATGTCGCCGACATCGAAGAGCCAGCGCTCATGGCAGTTTGTTGTCGTTGAAAACAAAAACGATATAGAAAAGTTGGCTGATGCCAAAGACCTTGGGTCACAATTCATGAAAGGCGCACCTTTAGCCATCGCGGTATTAGGCGACCCTCAGACTAACGATTGCTGGATTGAAGACTGTTCGATAGCTGCCGTGTCAATGCAATACCAGGCGGAAGAACTGGGACTCGGTTCCTGCTGGGCGCAAATGAGAGGACGCGGACTCACTGACGGTACTCCTGCCGACGAGGTTATTAGAGGTATTCTTGACATACCTGCAAACTACAGAACACTTTGCATCATTGCCTTTGGTCACAAGGCTGACGAACGAAAGCCCCAAAACGAAGACAACCTTAAGTGGGAAAACGTTCACGTTGACAAGTTTTAGGCTATGAAGGTCACACTTATTGGATCAGGCAATCTTGCGACAAACCTTGGAAAGGCAATTATTAAATCCGGGCATACGGTGGTGCAGGTATTCAGCCGCACCACTGGGAATGCAGAATTGTTGGCGAATCAATTAAACGCCATACCTACAACTAACCTTGACGACTTGAGCGATGAAACCGATGTGTTTATCCTGTCAGTTAAGGATTCCGTGCTTAAGGAAATTGCTGATGCCATATCGCTTGCCCACCCCAGCAAAGTGATTGTCCACACTGCGGGTAGCGTTGGAATCGAAATATTTGAGGGAAATGCCATGCACTATGGCGTGATTTATCCTATGCAAACCTTCTCAAAAGGTTATGAAGTGAGTTTCAATAAAATCCCGGTTTTCATCGAGTACAACGACCCTGTGTCACAAGTCCTCGTCAACGAATTAGCCAAGAGCCTTTCCTCATCAGTCGTTGAACTGACAAGCCAGGACAGGAAATACCTTCATCTTGCCGCAGTCTTTTCGTGCAATTTTGTCAACCACTGCTATGCTCTTGCTGCCCATATCATGGAAAGCCATGGAATGACCTTTGACATGTTGCTGCCGCTTATCGATGAAACGGCAAGGAAAGTTCACAATATTCATCCCCTGAAGGCACAGACGGGACCAGCCATTCGCTACGACGAGAATATTATCAACAAACATCTATCCCTGCTCACCGATTCTCCCGACCTGGCAAACATCTATGAATCGATGAGCAAAAGCATCCATAAAACATCTATAGATAATGATTAATTACGACTTAACGAAAATAAAAGCCATCATCTTTGACGTTGACGGAGTATTAAGCTCTTCAACTATCACTCTTCATCCCAATGGCGAACCTATGCGCACAGTGAACATCAAGGACGGATATGCTATTCAACTTGCAATGAAACAAGGGTTGCATATTGTCATACTCACCGGGGGCAAGACAGAAAGTGTCAGGATGAGATATGAAAACCTTGGAGTCAAGGATATATTCATGGCTTGTGCAGTGAAGTTAAAGGTTTATGAGGAATTCCTAACCAACTACTGTTACACTGACGATGAAGTTATGTACATGGGTGATGATATCCCTGATTACGAGATTATGAAACGTGTCGGTTGTCCCGTGTGTCCCAAAGATGCCTGCAGCGACATCAAGTCTCTTTCCGTTTATATCAGTCATTATGACGGAGGACAAGGATGTGGGCGTGATGTCATAGAACAGGTACTGCGTGCTCAGGGCAAGTGGCTCGAAAGCGAAAAAGCCTTTGGATGGTAAGTAGGTAATATTGAATTACATTATTATATACAACAACATGTTTAGCTTATGCTCGACAATTTAAAGAAATACAATATTGTCCTTGCGAGCAACTCGCCACGTCGTCGCGAATTGCTTGCAGGACTCGGTATCGACTTCATTGTAAAGGTAATTGCCGACATCGACGAAAGCTACCCTGACAGCATTGATGCTTCAGAAGTGGCACAGTATATCGCGGAAAAGAAAGCCAAGGCATATCAAGCCATGCTCCACGACGATAGTCTTGTAATAACGGCAGATACAGTAGTGATTGTAGATAACCACATTCTTGGCAAGCCAAAGGATGAATATGAAGCCACAGCGATGCTTTCGGCTATCAGCGGCAGGAGCCATCATGTAGTCACTGGAGTTTGCATCATGACCAAAGAGTCCCGACGCTGCTTCTCCGTAACTACAGAAGTCACTTTTGCCACACTCTCCCCTGAGGAAATCGATTATTACGTGTGTAAATACAGGCCTTTCGACAAGGCAGGAGCCTATGGCATCCAAGAATGGATTGGCTATATCGGTGTCACATCTTTGTCAGGAAGCTACTTCAACGTAATGGGGCTACCTGTTCAGCGAATATACAGCGAATTAAAGAAATTCTGACAAAAGAGTACTTTTATCTGCCATTCATAGTGTTTTTGATACACTTTTTCGTTAAACAAATATAAATCGTAATGATTATTATTGTATTTATTTTGTTTTATCGAGAATTGCGAGTAACTTTGCATCGACAACTAGTAATTTTAATCTATATTTATCATTTTCCTAGGAGGGAATCGGTCTGAGAAGATAGATTCCCATTTTTTATGCCTGTTATTTTATAGTTAATAATTATTTCACGTCATATTGTTAACCGCAAATAGCCGTTAACTTAAAATGTCAAACTGTTAAATTGCGACAAATGATTTGTTGAAATTATCCGTTTAACACTTTTTGCGCATATCTTTGCACCGCAAAAAGCATATAAAGGATATAATCATAAACATATTATTGACATGAAAAGAATTTGGAATTACATTTTACCGGCACTTTGCCTGGTAGCCATTGCATTCTCAGTAGCAGCTTTCAACAAAGCAGAAGCAGCACCAACAACACCCATCGCTGTCGGGCAACCCGTTGACCTGACATACGCTGCCGACAAGGCGTTGCCATCAGTAGTACACATTAAGTACGTGCAGAACTCGAAAATTAAGACCGTTGACGTGCAAAGCGACCCGTTCAGCGATTTCTTCTCTGACCCGTTCGGGGGATTCTTCGGACGTGGTAACGGTGGCACACAAAAGAGACAAGTTCAGACTCCAAAACGCGAGGCAACTGGCTCAGGTGTGATTATCTCCTCCGATGGATATATCGTGACCAACAATCATGTTGTTGACGGAGCTGATGAGCTCACCGTCACACTTAATGACAACAAGGAGTTTTCAGCTCGCATCATTGGTGCAGACAAGACTACCGACCTGGCACTCATCAAGATTGACGGCAAGAACCTTCCAGCCATCACCATCGCCAATAGCGACGACATTAAGGTAGGCGAATGGGTGTTGGCAGTCGGTAATCCTCTCGGTCTGAACAACACTGTCACAGCCGGTATCGTAAGCGCGAAGGCACGTTCTCTCGGAGCCAACGGAGTAGAGGCGTTCATCCAGACAGACGCTGCCATCAACCGAGGCAATTCTGGAGGAGCTCTTGTCAATACGAGAGGTGAACTTGTCGGAATCAATGCGATGCTCTATTCACAGACGGGTTCATATAGCGGCTATGGTTTCGCTATACCTACTACAATCATGAACAAGGTTGTGGCTGACCTCAAGCAGTACGGAACAGTTCAGCGTGCCGTCATTGGCATTCAGGGAGGTGACGTGAAGAACTTCGTGGATATTCAAAAAGAACAGGGCAAGGAAGTTGACTTCGGCACCATGGAAGGTGTATATATTGACAAAGTTCTCGACGACGGTGCAGCAAATGATGCAGGTCTGAAAAAGGGTGACGTGATTGTTGCTGTTGACGGCCAAAAGGTTACACGTATGGCAGAACTTCAGGAAATCCTTGCGAAGAAACGTCCCGGTGACAAGATTTCACTCACTTACATGCGTGACAAGAAAAAGCACACTGAAACCATTACTCTCAAAAACGAGCAAGGAACGACAAAGGTCGTGAAGAATGCCGACCTTGACGTGCTTGGAGCCAACTTCCGCGAAATTAGCAAAGAGACGATGAGCCAACTCAACATTTCCTATGGTCTCGAGGTTATCAAGGTCAACAGCGGAAAGATGGCAGATGCTGGAATAAGCCGTGGATTCATCATTCAGAAAATTAACGACGAAAGCATAAAGACCATCGACGACCTCCAGAGAGTAGTCAAAGAAGCTTCAACCAGCAAAGAGCCAGTGCTCTACATTCAGGGCATCTATCCTACAGGTCGCAAGGCTTATTTCGCTGTTCCTCTCCAAGATTAACATAATCAATCATCTATAACATTAGCCGCACCCTAATTAGGTGCGGTTTTTTTTACCGAATACAAAAAAAAACTGTTATTTTCTTTGTAGGTATCAAGAAAATAACTACCTTTGCAAACAATTATTGATAAAAAGATTCAATTCATTATTATTTGATATGGCAGTAAAAATATTGAGCGTTGACGACGAGCTTGACTTGGAGATTCTGCTCACACAGTATTTTAGAAGAAAAATTCGGAAGGGAGAGTACGAGTTCACTTTTGCCCACAACGGACTTGAAGCCTTGAAGCTGGTGCTCGAAAAAAGGGATTTCGACATTATCCTAAGTGACATCAACATGCCTGAAATGGACGGACTGACGCTTCTCACCAAAATCAACGAGATGCGCAATCCGGCATTGAAGTGCATTATGGTGTCTGCCTATGGAGACATGGGAAACATCCGTACGGCCATGAACAATGGCGCTTTTGACTTCGCCACCAAGCCAATCGACCTTGACGACCTCTCGCGTACAATAGAGAAGGCCATAGAGGAGATAGAATTCGTGAGAAAATCACAACAGGAGCACAGTCAACTTGAGTCGATAAAGAGCGACCTTGCCGTAGCTGGTGAGATTCAGCAGGCAATACTGCCAAGCAAATTTCCTCCTATACCGGAGTTTTCAGAAAGAGTTGATCTCTATGCTACCATGACTCCTGCAAAGGAAGTGGGTGGTGACTTCTTCGACTTCTTCAAAATTGACGACAAGCGTGTTGGATTCGTCATTGCCGACGTGTCAGGTAAAGGAGTCCCAGCTTCTATCTTTATGGCAGTCAGCAGGACTTTGATTCGTGCCACAGGCATGAGAGGCATCTCCACCAACGAGTGTCTTGACATAGTCAACCGTATGCTTTGCAACGAAAGTGTTGACTCGATGTTTGTTACTGTTTTCTATGGTATATTAAATATTGAGACAGGCGATATAGAATATACAAACGCAGGACACAATCCTCCATATATCATTCGCGCCAACGGCAATGTTGAAACACTGCCCTTAAGTGAAAACATCGTTGCTGGAATGTTTGAAGACTTTACATTTTCACAATCTACATTGAAATTGGAGAAGAATGACTCCCTGATACTGTTTACCGACGGTGTAACAGAAGCTTTCAACACGTCAGGAGAGATGTATGACGAGACAGGACTTGAAAAGACCCTGTCAACAATCGGGCAGAAAGACTCTTACGAAACCTGTCAGGCTATCATAAACGATGTGTATGCCTTTGCCGGTGATGAACCACAAAGCGACGACATCACCCTCATGACAATCAAGAGAATAAAATAGCATTATTACAAATAACATTTGAGTGAACGTGAAACATAGTGCCATAACATATTTGCTTGGAATCAGCACTATAGCACTTGCCATTGTAGCTTATAAACAATATAAGGACAATGCAAAGCTTGTTGCTGAACTTGGAGAACTACGTTCCAGGATAGGACACTACGAGGAGCGAGACGGCAATTCTTTCGTTGTCGAGCGAATAAGCAAGCAGATGGAGGACATTGCCTATCAGCAGATGGACATCTCCAACAAACGACGTGAGGAAGCATTATTCCAAATGAGACTTGCCGACGAGATGCGTTCACGTGCAGAAAGCGAGCAAAGGAAGGCCCAGGAGTTTGCACGCAATGTTGTTGAGGCCCGCAATATGGCAGAACAACAACGTGAGCTTGCCGTAGAACAGCAACACAAAGCGGAACATTCACGTAATGTTGCCGACACTCTCAGCTACATAGCTCTCGGACGTTCACTTGCTTCGCTTTCCTCGACTCAGTATCTCGCAGGCAACAAGGACGCCTCTTCCCTTCTTGCCTACACTGCGTGGAAATTTACTCACGACTATAAGGGCAATGTCAATATACCGGTCATATTCAAGGCCTTAAGTCAAAATAGCGGTAGTTTCACTTCAAGCCTTATCCACAAAGGAGGAGTGTCAAGCATTTGCCCTCTAAACAAAAAAGGCGACTTCGTGTCAGTCAGCAGATACGGGGAGATAACCCAATGGAACTATAATTCCGGCAAGTGGAACAAAAAACTTCTCGCAAGTGACAGTAATTGCAGCTATCGCGACGTTTGTATCGGTAATGATGGAGTTATATATGCAATCTCATACAACGGAGTACTTCAGTCAGTTGCCAACAGTCAGGTGTCACAACCCATCATACTTCCCGAAAGAAAAGGATGGTCGAGAGTGTGTCCGTTCAGCGCCGACAAGTTGCTTCTCGTCTCTGCTTCCTGCATTCATGTGTTCAACACTACAACAAGAACCATCGTCAACACCATACAAGTACCACAAGAGATTAGTGCTGTAGGCATGAAAGACGACAGGCTACTCGTGTTTGGACAGAAAGGCGGTTCATGGTCGTTAGGAAAAGACGAACAGCTGAACGACGAGAACCTCAATATCCGTGGAACCGTAACTGCCTTCACTTGGCATCAGTCGAAACAGTTGGCAGCTGCAGGACTTGAGAATGGCGACATCTTTATATTGGATGCCAACGGCAACAGCCGTGGCAAACTTGTAAACCATGGTTCTCGCATCACCGACCTTCAATATATGGAAAACTTCCTTTTTTCATCAAGTTATGATCGGGTGGTTAACATTTGGAATGTCAATGCGACCAACGGCGAGGCCTTATCAATCAATGATTTCAACTCTTGGATTTATTGCATGTGCAGTACCGACTCAAAGTCAATATATGTTGGCGATGAGTCAGGACGAGTGTCGCGAATCGTTGTGTCGGCATCAGAAATGGCTGCAAAAATCCATTCCAACCTACGCCGTGACTTCACCGACGACGAGTGGGCTTATTATGTAGGTGAAAATGTTCCAAGAATCAAGTTAAAGCAATAAACTTCTGTGGCGTATATGAAAAAGCATATTTTTATATTTGTTCTCTTTATAGCGATGGGAGCCTTACACTTGAAGGCTGCTGTAGGCCATCCGTTCTTTGTCAACTTCATGCCTGCAGAATATGGAGCACACAATAGAAACTTCGATATTCTCAGCGATGACAAGGGAAGGGTTTTCGTTGCCAACTTTGAAGGTTTGCTTTGCTACGACCAATCACAATGGAAGGTTATTCACACGCCAGGCGTTTTCCGAATCACACGCATTTTCAAAGCCAGCAACGGGCGCATCTGGGTAGGCGGTTACAACGTGTTCGGTTATCTCACGTCTTCAAAGAATGGAGAACTGCAGCTTAAGACCATTTTTTCACGTGACAACAAAGGATTTATTGGTGAGGTAATTGACATTAAAGAGGAAAACGGGAAGATAGGCATTGAGACATCCATTGGCACTGCAGGCATTGAGGATGACTCCATGAAAGACTACACGATCAAAAAGGCATCGGATGACAATCCTATGTTATATAAAGGTGTAAAAATCAACTCCACACTCAAGCTAAACAACAATGTTACCCTGCTTGCCACAGCAGGTCTGGGATTAGTGGTACTTGCGCCCGATGGAAGTGAGATGTACCATCTTTCGGAACGTAACGGATTATGCAACGACAATGTCAATGCCGTATATGCCGATAACTATGGAAATGTATGGGGAGCTACCGACGATGGCCTTTTTCTTGCCGACGTATATACAGCCTATACATCTTTCCAATCCACCGACGGTCTGCCAGGAGAAGTGCTGTCCATTTGTCAGACACCGAAGGGGCTTTATGTAGGAACCTTGAAGGGATTGTACCTGAAAAAAGGCAACACGTTTGAAAGAGTAGGAAATATCAGTAACGCTTGCTGGAGGCTTTGTCTCGACCAAAGTGGCAACCTGTGCGCTTCGACAGCAGGTGGAATGTACGTCATTAATGGAGGTAACGTCCGACAACTGACAAAAAAACACACCATATCTGTATGTCCTGTCGGTAACGGCAAATACTATGCCGGTGAGATTGACGGAGTGTTCTTGATTGACGGTAACGGACAGTCACGCAGGGTTAACACCATTGAGAAAGCTACCACCTTCATTCCTGACAGCGACGGAAGCCTTTGGATTAGAAACATCTATGGACAGGTGTTCCGCTGCACAGGCGATTACAGCAAGCTTAACGAAATCCTGCCCGAAGGCGAGAAAAGCTCATCCCAACGCTACAACTACACATTGACAGGCTACAAGGGAGAGATAATGATGATAGGTCGTCTTGGAGCCTATAAGTGGGATTCGACAAAAGGAAAACTTGTAAAATCCGAAGGCAAATGGTCTGCCGAAAACCGATATCCACAACTTACCTACACCGACTCTTTTGACCGAATGTGGTCAACCGACAACGAAGGCAAGAACATACACGTGTTCTCCCTTACGTCAGACTTTGACGAGCAAAACCGACTGCTGCGTCCTGTATATAACCTCAGTGTGAGGGCACTCGAAGTGGACGGTGAGAACGTGTGGCTCGGAGGAAGTTTCGGACTAATATGCTTTAACTCCGAATATCACGATGCTGATTTCAACCACAAGGCAAATGTGTTCATACGCAGCATCATAATGAACAACGACTCCACTCTTTGGGGAGGCTATAGCTCTGGTGACAAACTTCTTACAGGTATGCCGTTCACCCGTTTAGGCTTTGAAAGTGATGTCCAGAACATAATCATCCACTTTTCCACCGACATGCTTTCCACCATCGGTGACATGGAATACCGCTACCGTCTCAACGGAAACGAACAATGGTCGGCATGGAGTAAGGATACTTTTGTGAAACTGTCCAATCCCCGTTCGGGAAACTATACTTTCGAGGTTATGGCCCGCGACAGGTACGGACGTGAGACTGCCAGCCAAAAGCTCGACCTCATCGTCCACTATCCAGTCTATATGCGCTGGTATTTCCTGCTTCTCTATGTAGTGCTCCTCGCCATATTTGTTGTGATGTTCATCCGTTGGCGTATGGCACGCCTTCTGAAGGAGAAACTGCGGTTGGAGACCATTGTCGAGGAACGCACCTCGCAGATCAGGCAACAGAAAGACGAGATTGAGGAAAAGTCGAACAGTCTTGAGAAAGCTCTTGAAGACCTTAACGCAGCCCAATACCAGCTCCTCCGCCAGGAGCGAATGGCTACTGTAGGTACTCTTACCAAGGGACTCGTTGACCGCATCCTAAACCCAATGAACTATGTCAACAACTTCTCACATATGAGTCTTGGTCTCCTTAAGGACATTAAGGAAAATCTTGAGGACGACGAGGAGAAGATGACTCCCGACAACTATGACGACTGCCTCGACATCGTTGACATGCTAAATACCAACCTCACCAAAATTGAGGAACACGGTGTCAACACCACCCGCATACTCAAGGCAATGGAAGAAATGCTCAAGGAACGCAAGTGCAACATCGAGCCTGTTGACCTTGCCGCCCTATGCAGGAAGAACATCGAGATGACAAACTCTTATTATGCAAAGGAGATTGCCGATTGCCACATATCAATTGAGTCGTCGGGCATTGACACCACACTCATGGCAGACATCGACGCAGAGCAGATAAGCCGTGTGGTGATGAGCATGATAGGCAACAGCATATATGCAGTGGTAAAGAAATACCGTCAGAAACAATACTCGCCAGTGGTGCGTCTCTCTCTCGCTGCCGACAAGGAACAAGGCAAGGTCGTCTTGCTCATCTACGACAACGGTATAGGCATCGAGTCAACCATCATCGACAAGATTTTCGACCCCTTCTTCACCACTAAGACCACTGCTGAGGCCGTCGGTGTTGGCATGTACCTTAGCCGTGAGATAGTGCTCAACCACGGCGGAGAGATAAACGTGAAATCAACGAAGGAAGTGGAGACACAGTTCACCATCTCCATTCCGACGAAATAACTAAAACCAATCAATATGGAAACAGTAGAGGAATTGAAACAACAGTTGCAGAACCTTCAAGACCAACTGAAGAAGCAGGAAAAACTTTCATCGTTAGGACTGCTGACCGCGGGCATCGTACACGAAATACGCAACCCGCTCAATTTCGTCATCAACTTCAGCAAACTGTCCGATACACTGCTTAACGACCTCAACGATGACATTGAGGACAACATCGACAAAATACCAGAGGACGATGCCGACGACATCAACGACATAATGTCAGACCTGCGCGAGAACCTTGCAAAAATAAAGGAACATGGCGAACGTGCAACAAGCATCATTCAGAACATACTGCAATACTCACGAGGCAAGGAAGGCGAGCGCATCCCTTCCGACATCAACGCCCTCGTTCACGAGTATGTGTGGTTAGGCTACCATGCCATGCGTGCCAACTACAACGGTTTCAATGCCACTATCAATGAACACTATGTAGAAGGATTGTCGCCAATAGCCGTCGTTCCGCAGGACATAAGCCGTGCAATCCTTAACATCGTCAACAACGCTTTCTACGCCATCTGGGAGCGAAGCAACACCGACTGTGAAGACTACAAGCCAACGATAGACATCATTACCTCGGCAGAAGGCGAAGAACTATCCATCACCATTGCCGACAACGGAAACGGAATGACCGACGAAGTGAAGGCAAAACTCTACGACAACTTCTTTACGACCAAGCCTGTAGGCCATGGAACCGGTCTTGGCATGTCTATCACCCGTAACATCATCGACCAGCATCACGGACGCATAGAGTTTTCTTCCGTTGAGCATGAAGGTACACGTTTCTCATTGATAATCCCCATAGCAAAGAAATAAATGAAAAGACTCTTTACTGTCATAACAAGCATCATCCTCTGCAATGCCGTCATGGCTCAGACAGCCACCGACGTGGAGATTTGCCAGCAGGCAGAGGCTTCTTATCGCATCGGACTCTTCGACGACGCTGTAAGATTGCTTACCGACAACATCTCCAACCTCTCGGCAAGAACCCGAAGCACCGCTTATCATCTGCTCTCTCTTTGCTATATGGAGAAGGACAACAGCGAGGAAGCTGCCAAATATGCTTCCCTTCTGCTTAAGGAAAACCCGTACTATTCCCCCACCCTTTCCGACCCGCTTAGATTCATCGACCTCATAGAGAAACTGAAAAGCGGAAAGACAGCCACAATCACCACAGCCTCACAGCAGGCTGAGAGTTTGGACGAGGCACCTGTGCCTGTCACCCTCATCAGTGAGGACATGATTAAGGACTCCGGAGCAAAGACATTGAGCGACCTTCTCGTCCTTTATGTACCAGGCATGACGAAGGTGGAAGGACTTGAGTCTAACGTGGCAATGCACGGAGTGTATTCTTCCACACAAGAGAAAATACTCATCATGCTCGACGGACACCGCCTAAACAGCCGAACGACCAACTCCGAGCAACCCGACTTCCGCACCAGTCTCGAAAAAATCAAGCAGATAGAGGTGCTCCGCGGACCTGCCTCATCTCTCTACGGCAATGTCGCACTTACGGCGGTGGTAAACATCATCACCAAGTCTGGCAGAGCAGTTGACGGACTAAAAGTGTCGGCTGGCATTGGCAACAACAACACTTATGCTGCAGACATACTTATAGGCAAAAGTGCCTACGACATCGAGTTTACGGGCTGGGCGTCGGTATATTCATCCGACGGTGAGAGGCGTGACGTTGCACCGGGCGACAAGGAGTTCTACGGCAGGGTGCTCACACCGGGATATATGTATCTTGATGGCTATAACCACAAACCTTCCTACGACATAGGCTTCTGGGCAAAGTGGAACGATTTCAAGTTCCTCTACAACACACAGAGTTCAAAGAAGGTCATTCCGTATTCCAATTTGGTGCATTATGCACTTTATTCTTACGACAAATACCGTAAAGTGTTCGGTGCTACACCAGGTCACACGAGGGATAACCACCACATCGAATTGTCATACGAAAAGCTGTGGCAAAAGTGGGCATTGAAATTCCAAACTTACGTTGACATCGAGAGTTGCAGCAACAACGATGTTTGTGGCGACTCGATACTTGAGGACTCCAGATACTTGCCGTCATTCCCCGGTGAGGTCATTTCATCAGATATTGTGGCAGGAGGAAATGTTTGCGACTACGGACTCTATCAGGTTCAGTCGTGGAACGACTACACCTATGGAGGATTGTTGCAATCAACCTATTCGTTCCAGAAAAATGCCTATGAAGGTTCGTGGCTTTTCGGTGCCCAGTTTGAGAACTACACGATGAAGGACAACACCATGCTATGCGGCGACCATTTTGACAGAGTGGTTATAACACAATCTGACGCCAACAAGTCAATACGTACGGAGAGCGAGACTTATCTCTCGGCTTTCTCCCAATTGAAGATGTCATACAAAAAGCGTTTCATCTTCAACGGAGGATTGCGTTTCGACAACAAACAACGATACAACAGCACCCTGAGGGAACTCTCGCCTCGTCTGTCGCTTATTTACAAGATAAGCAACCAAAGCTCACTTAAATTGGGCTATGCCCACTCTTTTGTCGATGCGCCTTACTTCTATCGTGCAACATTAATACATACATACCGTGGAGGCGACAAGTTGGAGGCGGAGAAGATGGATGCAGTGCAGCTGAACTACACACACAACTTCAAATCGCTGTCGCTTCACTACGACTGCAATGTTTACTATAACTCGCTTACCAACAACATTTTCTTCGACCCTACGCAATCCTTATACACCAATTCAGGTAGTCTGAAGGTGTGGGGCTTGGAAAACGTGCTCACATACGACAGAAAACGTTGGTATTTGCAGATGAATATGACTTATCAGCATGTGATAGAAAGCGAGAACTATATGGTGACAAACTCTCAGATCACGGGAGTCCCCGATTTCAAGCTCAACGTCATTGGACGCTACCGCCTCATAAGCAATGACAAATGGCGCATGAACCTGCGTGCAAATGTCCAGGTTTTCTCAAAACAGTATTCACCTATCTCGCTGCCAACCGTGTTCATAGGAGAGAATAATGTGATGAATCCTGAATATCAAATCGACGGAAGGGTGATTGTCAATTCGGGCATCGACTGTCAGTACACGAAGATTAAGGCATCGGTAGATTTCTACAATATGTTGAACAAAGACTATTACCAAGGTGGAAGTTTCATTTTGCCAATTCCCCAGCAGAAGTTTAACTTCCTTGCCAAGGTTTCTTATGTCTTTTAATGAAATGACACAATGACACGAATAAGGATAAGATTAAATGTTATTCAAGAAAAATTCTGGATGGACGATTTGTTGAAATCGCCGTCCACAGAATATAACGACCCTAACCATACCTTCATCATCAAGGGCAATCTGTCGTTGCCTGTCCTGAAGGAAGCATATCGGAAGATAATGGTTGAATATCCGCCGTTTTCTTCAATCATCGAGGTCGATAACGGCCATCCCTATTTCGTACCACAGGAGAATTTTCAACTGCCGTTCAAGCTCCTCAACATTGATGAGAACACAGATGCGGAACACATTGAAAAGATGCTGTCCGACGTTGTCAATGTGCCCTTCGACCTTGGCCGTGAACTGCCTTGCCGTTTCTGCTGCATAAGGAAGGGAGAACTCCACTATCTGTTCCATTCGTTCCATCATTTGGTTATGGACGGTATGTCTGTAAGAACATTCTTCGACCGCCTGACAACCATCTACAATCAGCTGATGGACAACAGGTATGTCGCTGCAAACCAAATGGAACAACTCTTGCAGTTCAACAAGGTGCTCGACAGTCAGTTCAAGACAAACAATGCCGCCGACACCGCCTATTGGAAACACTATATCGAAGATGTGCCGGTGAAGGTGATACTGCCTCAGACAGTGTATGACAACACTAAGACCCCTGATGCGCCCAACACCTGGCGTTTCCGCCTTGGAGAGGAGATGGACTCTAAGGTTAGCGGGCTATGCAAGCAATGCAACACCACCCATTTTCGAGTCTATTCCGCCGTTTGGGCACTTACACTGTCGAAGGTGCTTAACACCAGTGCCATAGCCTTGGACCACGCCTTGAACATGCGTCCCAAGGGTTGTCCGCTCTTAGGCGTGTTTGTAAACAATTTCCCCATCAGATACCCTTTCAACGAATTTTCCGACAAGACATTCACCGACCTTCTGGAATACTCCAACAAAAATCGTATCGCAGAGCAACAGCATATTTTTGCCATCTATGGCGACTATCTGCCAAAGACCCACAACGCCATAAGGGACTCTTTTAATTTCAGCATTAACTATCCTCTGAAACTGGATGAGTTAACCGTTGACTTCAAAGATTGCGAGGTGTTGGATTGGCGACACGTCAACACCAACGTGTCTGCCGAACTGCTTCTTGTCATCGACGCCGACAAACAACTGACTTGCGACCTGCGCTATAAGCAAACCATATCATTGGAATATGTGAAGATGCTGGCACACACCTTCGGATACATCCTCCGACAGGTGGCGGACAATCCCAAAGTCTTGTTGTCGCAGATAAGGCTCATCGACCCTCAAAGACAGCAAGAACTTGTTAATATTGAGCAGGCAAACCTGCGGCTTGCCTCCAACCACGATCCTTTCACCAGCATGTTCAAAAAACAGGCGATGGAACATGCCAACCACATTGCAGTGGTGCATCAGGAACAAGAAATCACTTATTCAGAACTTGACAAACGGAGCGATGTCCTTGCCCGCAAACTGCATGCCATGGGCATTGTACGGTCCAATATCGGCATTGCATTGCCCAAGACCATCGATATGATTGTGGCAATACTCGCCACACTGAAATCAGGCAACACCTATGTGCCCATCGACATCCACCATCCAAAGGACCGCATCGCATTTATCGTCAACGACGCTTCCCTACGGCTTGTGTTCACCCTTAGGGAAACACGTGGTATTTTCGACACTCTATCGTGTCTTGACCCAAGTGCAGCTGACATCAGTGCCGACGACGAATCTGTGGCTTTGCCCCAGGTCCTTCCAGACGATGTCGCCTACATCATCTACACCTCCGGGACAACAGGCAAGCCGAAGGGTGTTCCAATAAGGCACTCAATGCTTAGCCAAACTATTGTCAACAACATTGCCTTGCAGAAGATGACCGAAGAGTCGAGGGTAATGCAGTTTGCCAACATTGTCTTCGACGCCTCTGTGGTGGAAATCTTTCCTGCTCTCGCCATAGGCGCTACACTCTATCTGCCTCTTGAGGAAGAGAGAAAAGACACAAACCTATTGCTGACTTTCCTCTTACGCCACAAGATTACGCTCATAAACATTCCGCCGGTGCTTCTCGTCACCTTACCCCATACAGACTTGCCTGACTTGAAGACAATAGTGGTAGGAGGCGACTTGACCAACAATAAAGTCATCGAATTTTGGAGCAAGGACAGGTTGTTTATCAATGCCTATGGCCCTACGGAGAACTGTGTCGATGTGACATACAACGTAGTGACGCCTTGCTCTGCCGTCAACGATATTGGCACCAGTATGCCTGGTGTTACTTCCTATGTACTTGACAGTAATCAGAACATGGTGCCCGACTATGCCGTGGGAGAGCTACACATCGGTGGAGTAAAGTTGTCTGACGGATACATCAACAGGCCCGACCTTAACCAAACCAAGTTCATATCCAATCCCTTTGCTTCCGACGACGACAGGAAAAACAACCGTAATCTCGTACTCTACAAGAGCGGCGACCTTGTGATGCGTGACCGCAACGGGCATCTGTTGTTCCTTGGACGCACCGACCATCAGGTGAAGCTGAACGGTTTCCGAATAGAGTTGGGTGAGGTAGAGACGATGATCTCGGAATTTGGCAATGGCATCAAGAATGTCTTGGCTATGATAAGGGAAAACAACGGAAACAAAATGCTTGTGGCTTATCTCCTCGTTCCTGACGCGGAAAAATTCCCTGTCGATGACCTTAAAGCCCATGTCCTCAACCGTCTCCCTTCTTATATGGTTCCGTCGGCAATTGTACCGCTTACGGCATTTCCATACAACACGAGCGGGAAAATCGACAGGCAAAAACTCCCTATGCCAGTTTCCGAGACAGACCTTGCCAACTACAATGCGCCAACCACTTTGACGGAAAGACGTCTTGTAAAGATTTGGGGCGACCTGCTAAACAAGGATTTTATAGACAGTAACGACAGTTTCCTCTCTTTGGGTGGCAATTCGATAATGGTCATTAAACTCGTATATGAAATCCACAAGCATTTCGGTATCTCCGTCAACGCGTCCAACATCTACGAGAATCCCACTCTCGAAGGCATGGCACGGCTTATCGACACAATGCTTGACAACACCGACGACAACGCTTGCCTTAAACTCCTTTCCATAGCCAAGGAAGTGATGGGCACAGAAGGAATTGATGCCGATACCGACCTCTTTGAGGCGGGAATGGACAAGGCTCTCTTGGATGATTTTGTTCATATGTCGGCATCCAAAGCCAATGTCTTCTTCACCACTTTCGACGTATTGGAGTTCAAGAGTGTGAGGAACTTAACAGACAACATCGACAGGAACCTATACTCTTGGGGCGAGGGCGCCGACGAGAGAAAGCCAGTGATTATTTATTTCAACGGTTTTGTGGAGTCATACCCTTATAACATGCCTGTCATTTCCAGCTTCGAGAAGAACTTCTCGGTCTTTAACATCGAGTCGATATACAATTTCTTCATTGGCGGCAAGGATGTCTCCCTCCAAGTTTTGTTTGAAACATACGAAGACCTTATGATGGTGGCATTGAGAGACAAGCAAGTCCTTTTATTGACCGGTTATTGCATCGGAGCCGAAATAGCCATCGCATTTGCCAAGTTTATGAGTCAGCGTCATCCCGGCATTAATCTCAGTGTGGTGAACATCGAAGCCGTATATGACCGCAAGAACTATTATTTCCTGAACCTTGATACCACTCAGAAGCCTAACGACCGTCGCCTTGAAATCTTCGACAAGGTATATGCCGATATGCCCGAATTGGATTACGACGGCACCGTAGTGAACATCATGGTCAACAAGCCCATCCTGCATGAGAACCAAGCCAACGACGAGGACAAGACGAGAGAAGAAAACGAGAAGATAAGAAAATCTTGGAAGGAGAACATCGACAACTGGAACACCCATTATCCCGCTTCACCCTGCCATCTTCTTGACTGCAACCACATGGAAGTGCGTGACCGTAAGGACATTCTCGACAGAATACAGGACATTGTACTACATAGTTTCTTGTCTCCATTCTGATAGTGTTTTTGCAACGAGATTTTCAAATGTTGACTAATAGATAGTCATAAGAGACCAATTCAGTTTGCATCTGATTACCCAATTCAGTTTGCAACTGATTGCTCTATTCAGTTTGCAACTGATTGCTCTATTCAGTTTGCAACTGATTGCTCTATTCAGTTTGCAACTGATTGCTCTATTCAGTTTGCAAGTGGAGACATCATCGTCCAACAAGCCAAACGTCTTATGCAAGACTGTCACTCTTATGACAGCCCTCTGTCATAGTTATGACAGGCAACCATCATAAGTTGACAGTTAAAGACGTTTTATATCTTCGATGTTGATTTTGGTCATTGCAGCTATCTGTTCCTCGCTGATACCGGCAGCCTTCATAGCTCTAGCAGAGACAAGTAAGGATGCGCGCTGCTCCTCAAGCTGAGCTGACTGCTCCTCAAGCTGTGCTGACTGCTCCTCAAGCTGTGCTGACTGCTCCTCAAGCTGTGCTGACTGCTCCTCAAGCTGTGCTGACTGCTCCTCAAGCTGTGCTGACTGCTCCTCAAGCTGAGCTGACTGCTCCTCAAGCTGAGCTGACTGTTCCTCAAGCTGAGCTGACTGCTCCTCAAGCTGAGCATCTTGTTCTGCAATCCTCTGGTCTCGCTTCATTATGGCGGTGTCACGGCTCTCAATAGCAGAGAAATACTCATCCTCCACATTCATGTCCTGACGCAACTTTGAGTCGGATGCGGCAGCAAGAAGGCGATGAAGAATGCGCTCCATCTCTGCATCTCCTTTATATATCGCATCGTCAATCCTCAACACCTGACGATTCCTACCGTCCTTATTTGTCTGGTCGAACACACTCAGCACTTTTTCAACACGATTGTTGACACATCCACGGAGAAGAGGTATCTGGACGATTATGCTGTCATGCACAAGACTCTCTACAAACGGGTCGGGCATTCCCTTTGTAACCTCCACACCCTCATAGTCGTACGACTTGTGCCTTACATAAAGCACAGGCTCTTCTATTTCACCCACGCGATGCCCCAGCAAATAAACGGTTATCATCGGTATGCCATAGTCGTTGTGGTCGTTGTCCTTCAGTATGTTGTCGGGGTTGGCATATTGAGTGCCTAGATACTGGCGGAAACGCAATGTCTCCGTCTCAAGCCATGTCTTCTGTAGCTCTATCAGCACAAGCTTCAGGCTGCCATCGTCCTGACGGACCTTCGCGCCGAAGTCGATACGGAACATCGAAATCTTGTCACGGGTGCCGTTGGTATATTCATGCTTACGCATCTCAACCTCAGCCACTTCACGCTTCAGAAGAGCCGATAGTACTGTCTTGGCTATGCGGTTGTCTTCCATTAAATACTTGAACACCGCATCATAAATCGGGTTTGCAACACTTATTATCATAATCGTTTCCTCTCTTTTATTTTGTGCAAAATTAGGGAAATAAAACGGAACTACCAAATTTTTAAGGGGGAATTTACAAAAAAAGTACTAATATGAATTTTGTACTTCAGTAGCCTTCGGGATGGTTTCGGTATGCCTTCGGAATGCTCTCGAGTGCTTTGTAAACTTTTATTGTCTCTCATGCCATAATTCGAAAGACAACTGCGACTTACCAAGGTAAATGCGGAGCCAAACGCTCTCGGCTCAGTAGTCCAATCGAGTTAAGACTACTTGCAATGTCGGGGGCAAAATAAGAAATATATTTGAAACCGCCAAACTTTTCGGCAACTTTTTTCGTTCCCACCATAATATTTTCCTAATAACACAGCCAACAACACGTAATTTCGCCATGTAAATATCAAAAAAAACATGACTTGTTTGGTGAAATGAAATAAAACATCTATCTTTGCACGCAAAAAAAATGAAACATCTAAAATACTTTTCCATAGTCATTTGCCTTTGTTTCTCCATTAGCATAAAGGCACAGTATGACTATCTTAACGCCAAGCGAAACGTTATTCCTGGTGGTTACGACTTCTGGGTATATACTCCCGAAGACTATTTCTACACACAGGAGCAGACTCCCTGCATCATTTTCCTGCACGGAGCGTCTTTGTGTGGCAAGGACCTCAACAGGTCAAGGCGCTATGGCCCGTTACACGCCATAGTGAAAGGTAGGGAAATACCTGCCCTGGTCGTTGTGCCACAGAATCCGGGAGGGGCATGGAATCCAAGGAAAATCAACGACGTGCTGGAATGGACAAAGAAAAACTACTTGATGGACTCGACGAGAGTGTATGTCATAGGGATGAGCCTTGGAGGCTACGGCACCATGGACTTTGCCGGCACTTACCCTGAAAAGGTGGCAGCTGCAATGGCACTATGCGGCGGTTGCTCACTGAAAGACCAGACTGGACTGGGCGAACTTCCGCTATGGATTATCCACGGAACGGCGGACAGGGCTGTGTCGGTGAGACATTCACAGACCGTGGTCGAGGGACTGAAAGCCAAGGGGCTTGACAAGCGATTGAGATACGACTGGTGGAAAGGAGCATCGCACGGGGCTCTTGCCCGTGTGCTATACATGAAGAAGACATACGACTGGCTCTTTTCCCATTCCACCGTTGACAAGGATCGCGAAGTCAACAGGTTGACAGACATCAGGCAGACAGACCTGAAGAGTGCCTACGACGACATGATCCGCGACTATGCCGACCCAGAGGTCGTTGATGACTAAAGGTCGGCTGAAGCCTTCAAATATTCTGAACACATCTCCGCGCAGCGTTCTCCGTCAACACCTGCCGACACTATGCCTCCTGCATACCCAGCACCTTCACCGCAAGGGAAAAGTCCTTCGACACGTACATGCATAAGCCGCTCATTATCACGAAGAATGCGCACAGGCGATGAAGTTCTTGTTTCAACGGCAATGACTACAGCCTCGTTAGTCAGGAAACCATGGCTTTTACGTCCGAAATCCTTGAAACCTTCACGAAGACGAGATGAAACCATCGAAGGCAGCCAAAAGTGGAGAGGCGAGGAAATAAGCCCGGGAGCATAGGAAGAACGAGGCAGGTCGTAGCTTAGCTTGCCGTTGACAAAGTCAGACATTCGCTGGGCAGGTGCCGTCTGTCGCATGTTGCCCTGCTGCCAGCAGTCACGTTCCACTTCACGTTGCCATTGCAGCACTTTCAGTGCAGAGTCGCCCTCAATGTCTTCGGGCCGTATCTCCACCACCATGCCGCTGTTTGACCACTGTCCGCCTCTGCTGCTTGGGCTCATACCATTAACTACAATCTGTTGCTGTTCGGTAGCCGCAGGAATGACGAATCCTCCTGGACACATGCAGAAGGAATAAACGCCACGGCCTTCAACCTGTGTGACAAATGAATACTCTGCAGCGGGCAGATATTTTCCCCGACCTTCCTTGTTGTGATACTGAATCTGGTCGATGAGCCGTGACGGATGCTCAAGGCGCACGCCCACGGCGATGCCTTTGGCTTCCATTTCCACGCCATTGGAGTCGAGCCATGAATAGACGTCGCGGGCGGAATGACCCGTGGCAAGTATTACCGGACCCGAGAATGTGAGTTGGCGGCCAGTAGGAATATCGACAGCCTCGATGCCGACAGCCTTCCCTTCTCTGATGAGTATGGAGGTCATGCGTGTCTCGTGATGCACCTCGCCTCCGGAGGCAAGAATCGTGTTACGCATGTTTTCGATAACCCGCGGCAGCTTGTCAGTACCAATGTGGGGATGGGCATCGGAAAGGATGTTTGAGGAAGCGCCGTGTTGGCAGAATACATTAAGGATTTTCTCCACGTTGCCCCGCTTCTTGCTTCTTGTGTAGAGTTTGCCGTCGGAATAGGCTCCTGCCCCACCCTCGCCAAAACAGTAGTTACTGTCGGGCAATACATTATGTGTCTTGGTGATTTGAGCAAGGTCTGGCTTGCGGTTGCGAACGTCTTTTCCACGCTCAACCACCACGGGACGCAATCCCAACTCCACAAGCCTCAGTGCGGCAAAAAGCCCTGCAGGCCCTTCACCGACAACGACAACCTGCGGCTTTCCCTCGACAGAAGGATAATCGACCCTCGTGAAAGGTTCGTCGGAAGGCATCTCGTTGATATAAAGACGCACGGTGAGATTGACAAACACCTGACGATGACGCGCGTCGATGCTTCTCTTGAGAATCCTGACATCTTTGATGGTTCGTCCATCGACGCCCTTCTCGCGGGCGACAAAGTCACGTATGGTGGCAGTTGACGCCGCAACCTGCGGCATCACCCTAATCTGTAGTTCCTGTATCATAATGGTGCAAAGGTACAAAGAGGAAACGACATTGTGCAAAAAAAATCAGTTAAAAGAATTAAAATAGAAGAATATAGGCGGGAATTATTTGGCTATGTCAACAATAATCAATATCTTTGCAGTCTATAAACAACAAAATCGGAATAACAATACAATATGCAACCAAAGATAATAGCAGGACCATGTGTCATAGAATCAGCCGAGCTGCTTGACGTTGTGGCGCGAAAGTTAGTGGACATTAACGGAAGGCAGAATGTTGACATCATATTCAAGGCCTCTTTCGACAAGGCGAACAGAACATCAATCAAGTCGTTCAGAGGACCGGGGCTCGAAAAGGGGTTGGAGATGCTTGCCGACATCAAGCAGCGGTACGGACTGAAAATCCTGACAGACATCCACGAGAGCTGGCAGGCTGCGCCCGTGGGTGAAGTAGTGGATGTAATACAGATTCCCGCCTTCCTTTGCCGACAGACTGACCTACTTGTTGCCGCCGCCAAGACCGGGCGGACGGTGAACATCAAGAAAGCTCAGTTTCTTAGCGGAACGGACATGAGATACCCGGTGGAAAAGGCTAAGGACAGCGGTGCCAAGGAGGTGTGGCTCACAGAACGTGGAAACATCTACGGCTACAACAACCTCGTGGTTGACTTCCGTAACATTCCCGACATGCTTGACATCACTGATACGGTCGTAATGGACTGTACCCACAGCGTTCAGCGTCCAGGGGGTGCCGACGGCAAGACAGGCGGCGACCGTCGCTATGTGCCGATGATGGCTTTGGCAGCAAAGGCATTCGGAGCCAACGGATGGTTCTTTGAAGTACATCCCGACCCGGACAAAGGTCTTAGCGACGCTGCAAACATGCTGCGACTCGATGACCTTGAGGCAGTTGTAGAAAGCATAAAACAATGACTATGAAAATCAGAGAATACGCGATACAATGCATAAAGGACGAGGCTAACGCCTTACTTGGACTGATACCAAAGATTGACAAGAACTTTGACGACGCAGTCGAACTTATGTTCCGTTGTCACGGCAAAGTCATAGTAACAGGTGTAGGCAAAAGCGGACACATCGGAGCAAAAATCGCCGCCACACTCTCAAGCACAGGAACGCCGTCGTTCTTCATCAATCCCCTCGACGTGTTCCATGGCGACCTTGGAGTGATGACCAAGGACGACGTGGTGCTTGCCATATCCAACTCCGGCCAGACCGACGAGCTGTTGCGGTTCATACCAATGGTGCTTCACAACGAGATACCCATCGTGGGCATGAGCGGCAACCCTAATTCTCTTCTCGCGAAATACTCGACCTATCACATTAATGTAAGTGTGGAAAAAGAGGCATGTCCACTGAACCTCGCCCCTACAAGCAGCACGACAGCCACACTCGCCATGGGCGATGCCCTTGCAGTGGCACTAATGGAAAAGCGCAACTTCCGCCCACAGGACTTTGCGCAGTTCCACCCGGGTGGAGAGCTCGGAAAACGACTGTTGACAACGGCACAAGACGTGATGAGGACCGAAGAGCTGCCGGTGCTGGACCCGCAAATGCACCTCGGGGAGGCCGTGATACTCGTCAGCAAGGGAAAACTTGGACTTGGCATTGCCATGAATGCCGACAACACCATAGCCGGACTCATCACCGACGGCGACATCAGACGGGCGATGGAGAAATGGCAGGCAATGTTCTTCGACAAGACAGTGGCAGACATTATGACCCGCAATCCTAAAACGGTGACAAGACAAACAAAAATCACTGAGATACAGAAGACAATGAACAGATATAAAGTCCACTCGGTGCTGGTGACCGACAAGGAACGCCACCTGCTCGGAGTAGTGGACCACTATTCTTGCATGATATAAACAAACCCTACACGATGACTACATTCTCAAAAACACTTCGAAGACTGATTTTGGTTGTGCTGTTCGCACTGCCCGTGGCTGCAACCGCAATATACCTGTTTAAGACCCTCAATGCACGTGTCGGACTTAACAGCAGTCAGATTAACTGCATATTAAAGGATTCAAAGGGATTCGTATGGTTTGGCACTCCTGCCGGACTATACAGGTACGACGGCTACACGTTCAAGAACTTCCAGTGTAACTCCCTCGACGGTTCGTCACTTCCCGACAGCTACATCAAGAACCTGCAAGAGGCCATTGACGGCAACATCTGGATAAACACAGCTTCCGGCCTCTGCATCTACAACCCGCAGACAGAAACCTTCGGAAGGGAGATGAAACAGGTGTATGCACAAATGGGAATAAAGGACATGCCGCAAATCGTATTCTTCGACAGCAAGAAAAATGTGTGGACATACATACCCAAAAAGGGTGTTATCGCATACAATACCCAGCAACAACTCCTCTATGAGTTCGGCTACACTGAAGACGTAAAAGGCGTGCCGCAGGGTAACATTAGTTCGATAAGCGAATGCAGGGACGGCGCACTCATCGTGTATGACGACGGAAGAATAGTTTGCTGCAACATCGACAACCAGCAGACTACAGTATGGACGACACGTGAGATAGCCGAGAAAGGATTGAGAAAGTCGTCGTCGTTGAAAGCCTTCGCAGACCAGGTGGACAACATTTGGCTGTACGGACAGGGAACGCTGATGGTTTACGACAAGAAAGCCAACAAGTGGGACACTACCATTGGCGACAAGATTGGAATGACAGGTACTGCCATTGACAGCAGCGTCACCGGCATGGCAGGCGACAAGAAAGGCAACATCTGGGTCGGTACCGACCGTGCGGGACTGATACGTATCAATGTGAACAGCCATGAGATGGAACATGTGACTCCAAAAAACGCCAACGATAATACATATACAGAAGACATCAACGGAATACTCAGCGTATATGTTGACGACACTGACCTGCTATGGGTAGGTACGGAGAAAGCCGGTGTCGCATACTACGGCAGCGACATCTACAAGTTTGAGTCAGGCTTCTATGGAGACATCACCGCCATGACCCAAGACTCCAATGGAAAGGTATGGTTAGGAACAAGCAACAAGGGACTTCTCGATTATGAAGGAATACTTGCAAGCAAGAAAGTAAGCACGCTTGCCACAACTCCAGACGGAAGCCTTTGGGTCGGTTCAAGCCAAAACGGACTGACAAGAATCAACAATGGTCAAGCGAGGATCTACTCCACCGCACGTGACAGTGGACGCACCATCATCGACGACCACATCAATGCCTTATGCACCGACAAGACCGGAAGTCTTTGGATAGCTACCAACGGCGGCTTGCAGGTTTACAATCCCCGTATGAACACCTTCTCAACTTATACCAGGGAGAACGGCAAGCTATCCACCAACAATGTCACATCGCTTCACTACGGAAAGAACAACAACCTCCTCGTGGGTACCAATGAGGGGCTCATGATACTCAACCTCTCGACAACGGAAAAGACACTGCTGACAGGTAACTCAACCAATCTAAAGACATTCACCAACGACTACATAACCACCGTGACACAGGACTCCCGAGGACTCATCTGGGTTGGTACGCGTGAAGGTGTGAACGTGTTGAACCTCAGCAACGACAGTCTTAACTACATCACCGAAAACGAGGGACTATGCAACAACTGCATCTGCGGCATCACCGAAGACAAGAACCAAAACATGTGGATTACCACAAGCAACGGCGTGTCAAGAGTGGTGGTACAACGCTCCGACAGGGAGAAACAGTTCACATACGGTCTCTACAACTACGACATCAGCGACGGACTACTGAGCAACGAGTTCAACATGGGTGCCATACTCACAAAGAAAGACGGCAACGTACTTCTTGGAGGACTATTTGGGGTCAACTGGATAAGGAAACGTGAAAAAGCGAACGTCAGCACCTTGCCAAGAGTTATACTCACACAGCTGTTCATTGGCGAAACGGAGATACAGACAGGACATGAGTACAACGGATATGTACCACTGCCTCAGGCATTGAACGAAAGCAGCAAAATCCGTTTGAGCAACAAACAAAACACGTTTACTATAAAATTCGCTGGAGGAAACTACAACCAAAGCGAAAGACTACAGTTCAAATACTGGATGGAAGGGCGCGACGACGACTGGAAAAACGGAGACGCACTCACCCACGGCGTTACATTCCGCAACCTGCCAAGCGGGACATACACTCTTCACGTGAAAGCTATCAGCGCCGATGGCGCTGTGAGCAAGCAGGAGCGAAAGTTGGACATCGTCATCGAAAGACCATGGTGGCAGTCGTGGTGGATGATAATTGCCTACGTGGTAATCGTCATATTCATCATTTTCATCTGGAGAACAGTGTCGAAACAAATAAAATATCTCTGGAACAAGAAAAAAGAGGTGTTGAACGAACTCACCAGACAAAGGAACGAGGTAAAACTGGCAAGCGACGACCTGCGGCAACCAATGGCCCGCATGGCTACAATCATCGGAGCAATATCGGAAAAGGCAGAGAATGTGGAAACGAAAGAACAGGTCAACTCGCTTCACTCGCAAATGTTGCAGATAATTACAAGGATCTCAGAGATGCAGATGTACCTCGACAATCCAGAATCAAAGGCTGTTGCAGTAGCTAACGACCGCCTGCAACTTAACGACAAGGGAGAAGTCAACCTTCTTGAAAACATAAGCGACGAACTGACTGCCGACATGGGGCACTCCCGCCGTAAGGGACTTGTCACTCTACAATACACCATAGTTATAGTGGATACGAACAAGAATTTCCTCGACTTTATGAAACAACGGCTCGGAGACATCTACAACATATACACCTACGACAGTACAGAACACGCATTCAACGACCTCGAGGTGCTGCATCCGAACATCGTTGTCGCCAAGGAGGAGATGCCTGGTATGACAGGCAGTGAACTGTGCAACAAGATAAAGACCGATGCCATTCATCACAGAATTAACTTCGTGTTGATGACAGACGGAGTGTTGACAGAAGCCGAAATGTCGAACAGGAACATTACAGTTTCCGCCGACGACTATCTGTCGAAACCATTCAACCTCCACGAGGCAGCAACTCGATTCAACCGCCTCCTTGGACTCTCACCTGCAGAAGGACTCTGCGACGTGATAGAAGGTGTCGAGACACGACGCCTCGAGGCATACAGTTCAAGTATGACCACGGCAACTGTGGATTACGACGACCTCTCGGAAGACGCGACAAGCATTGCTATGGAAGAGGCACGGAAAGCTGAGGAGAAGAAGAAAAAGGAGGAAGAGCAACAAAGGGAAAAACAGAAATGGGTGAACACCCAGTTAAGCCTCTACGAAAGTGGCGAAACTATAGGCGGCGACTATGCCATGGCCGACTCCATGGACAAACAGCTCGTGAGAAACATCGAGCAATACGTCCTGCAAAACATGAGCCGCGGACATATTAACCTTGAAGAGATGGCATCTGCCATGGGAATGGGAAGAGTGCCGTTCTACCACAAGGTGAGGGCCGTAACACAGAAGACGCCCGCAGAACTAGTGCGCGAACTAAGGCTGAAACACGCATGCACCCTACTCGCCCGTACCAACATCAACCTCAGCGAACTTGCCGTTAATGTCGGTTTCGTTACTGCTGAGAACTTCATAAACATTTTCAAGGAAAAATACGGCATGTCGCCACTTGAATACAGATTATTACACAGGAAATAAATGACACGCAACATTATCGTGACTTGTTGCATGCTGTTCGCCGTTACTTTTGTATACGGCGAACAGCGTAGCGACTCGACCTTACGCCACGTGCTCGAACAGAAGGATATCAGGTTCACTAACGACAACTCTGTGACGCTACTGATGAACGGTCAGGAGAAGTTCAACGACATGTTTGAGGCAATAAGACAAGCACGTCACCATATACATCTTGAATATTTCAACTTCCGCAACGACTCAATAGCCTCGGCGCTATTTGAACTTCTTAAGACGAAAGTAAAGGAAGGTGTTAAGGTCAGGGCACTGTTCGACGGCTTTGGCAACGACTCAAACAACCGTCCCTTAAAAAAGAAACACCTTGTACCTTTAAGAGAGGCTGGAGTGGAAATATATGAATTCGACCCTATTCGCTTCCCATGGATTAACCACGTCTTTAGCCGCGACCATAGAAAAATTGTTGTCATCGACGGCTCAATAGGCTACACGGGGGGAATGAACGTTGCCGACTACTACATCAACGGAACAGAACAAGTAGGAGAATGGCGTGACATGCACTGCCGCATAGAAGGAAGTGCAGTTGACGAACTGCAACACATTTTTCTTCGGATGTGGAACAAAGTGACAAAGGACAGCATCGGAGGCAATGAATATTTCAGCCAACCGAAAACTGTCGAGGGGCTGAAACCTGACACCACAGCCACCAAAGGAAAGAAAAACATTGGCATAATAAACCGTGAGCCAAGGAAAACCGCCGATATCATCCGCACATTCTACATCGAGGCAATCAACTCTGCCAAAGACTCCATAAAACTTGTCAATCCTTATCTCACCCTCAACAAAAAACTGAAAAAGGCACTGAGAAAGGCTATAGACAAGGGGGTGAAGGTAGAAATAATGATTTCACAACACAGCGACATCCCGCTGACACCGGACTGCGTGTTCTACAACGCTCACAAGCTGATGAAGCACGGGGCAAACATCTGGGTTTACCAACCAGGATTCCACCACACAAAAATAATTATGGTTGACGGACAGTTCTGTACCGTTGGAAGCGCCAACCTTAATGCAAGGAGTCTCAGGTGGGACTACGAGGAGAATGCTGTCATACTCGACAGTTGCACAACAGCAGAATTGGACCGTATGTTTGAAAAAGACAAAAAAAAGAGTCTCTTTCTTACAGAGACCCTTTGGGATGAGATGCGAACACCTTGGAAAAAGTTTGTAGGATGGTTTGCTCACCTACTCGCCCCCTTCCTTTAACCAATCATACATCAGCATAAGCTGGATTTGAGAAATCCCATTTTCCTTTAGCTTTTGAGCTAAAAATTTTATTAGTCCATACTGAGTGTAATTGTCCAAAAATACCTTAGGATCAATTTTTTTCTGCTTTAAACACGACGATACTTCAGAGACTCTCTTGCGACTAATCCAGCAAGCCACAATGTATGCAAAATGGAAGTCGTAATCAAGACCTTCATAACTGCCAATACTGTCAAGAGCTGCGAAGGCTTTCCCGTAATCGTCGTAAATGAGCAGCACTGTTCCCCACAGTAAATTGACCTTGTCGTCATCGGGATAGTCATAGTGGAGTTTGTGCAATAACGACTTTGACTTCTCATACTCATCGGCCAAAAACGCGCTGTAAGCCGCTTTGTATCTTATCGAGTCATCATCCGGATTAGCTTCAAGGAGTTCAAAGAAGTAAGAACATGCTTCTTTCGGATAATCATCCATTAAACAATTAGCAATCATCTTTTTTGCGACCTTCGAATCGGGATTAAACATCAGGGCACGCTTAAGACATTTTGAAGCCGTAATCATCCTGTGCCTTACATTAATCAAATATTTTGCAAACGCCATATTACCTTCATAATTATCCACCATCGCAAAGCTAATATGATCGCTGTGAAGGCGCAACATCGAAGAGACATTGCGTGACAGGAATAGAACAATACGGGGCATGCCCTCCGTGTACCATTTGGTAGTAATCAACAAGGGGTTGTTGAAAAAGACGTAAACGGGCGTGAAAAAAATATCATCATGACCAATATCCCTATTAATTTCAAACGGATTGAAAAATCCGTTTTTCCACTTGAACATATTAAAGAAACGGAACAACGTCTGGAGATAACTTCGACGATAAAGCGTTGGTGTCTCTTCCGGAAGGTCCATACCGGGATCGTGCGCACTCTTTACCATCTCCAAAAATTCTTTTGGCAGTTTTTTGTAAATGTAATCCAATGAAATGGCAAACGAATACTTGTCAATGTCGCAGTAACCGTTATAGAAGAACATCTTGTTGAAGATATCCAAATCTTCATACGGACACGACATGTTTCTTACAAACTTTATCGAACTGTTGAAAGGCAAGAACCAGTTGAACATCTCGTCAAAGAACGGGAAACGCTTCATATGGGAAAAATTGGAGAATAAGACATCGGAACCGGATTTCTGTATTTCCTTCATCTTGTCCACCAGACGCTCCACTTCCTCAGCCCTATGTTCTTCGTTGTTGTTGCCAATTATGTCGTCGATGCCGTCCTCTTCATCCTCCATCAATCTCCCGTCCTTGAACCTGTATCTTGAATTGCTTACAATTCCCGGTATTATCTCCTTGTTTATGACTTCTGCATCGTCGATAGCCTTGACGCATAGAACGAGCTGCATCTGCAGCTCAAGCAATTGGTTGGAGATTGACTCATCAGACATTACCTCATTTAATATGTCTTGCTGTTCAGGGAATAATCTTGCCATACCATGACCCATAGTAAGTGCAAAACCTACTAAAGCTCTTTGGCGAACGCGCATGTCAGTTGCTTTCCTACACGCTTCAGCCATTATTCGGAATTTGTTGATGTCGAAGGCGCGGCTACCTGACATGGTCAATGCCGAAACTATTATTTGCTGGTCACTACTGTCAATTGTGGGAGAGGAAAGAACACCGATTATCTCGTCGGCTTCACTTTTGGTGATAAGACCTGAAGTGACAAGATGGTAAAACAGTCGCTTGGAATATTCATAATGGTCATCAACGATTTGCTCATAACGTTCTTTGTCACCATCGTTTATGTTAAGGTTGGCAAAAGCAGAGTCAACAACGTACGACTCCAACTTTTGACGGATGTCATTCCAATCCCAAGAGTCACCCTTACGTTCTGAAGTGTTCTTCAATGACAGCAAATAACATGCATCTTCATTATTTAGCATACGAGAAGTGTATTCGGAAAGGAGGTCGGCAAAACGACGTGTGATTCTGCTACATATCTGGTCAAGACAAGGGTCAACGATATCCTGCTTCCAATAATTGACCATTCTTTCGTAATCGTCCCTGATTGCTTGGTACCTGTCGTCTAACCCGAAAAGACCTGAAGAAGCTACAAGTTCCTCAAAACGTGTAAAACAGCTGTCAATATTGTTTTTTGACAGTGACTCAAGACAACGATTGACTGTGGTAATTCTTTTATCTGACATATACCTCATATTTGTTATATTTATAATAAGGTTATTTTTTCGACAGCCATTTCTTTGCCCTCTCAATATCCTGCTGACGCGGTTCAGAAACGTGGCTGAACTTCACGTTCTTGACAGAATCAACAGTTACCGCTTTCACATGGCAATGTCTGGCAATTATATCGCGGTATTTAGAAATGCCATATTTGTTGATGGTGTCACATGCCATATTGTAAGCTTTTACAAAGACGTCATACTGTTTCGTTCTCGAACTGTCATTGCTAATGATATTGCGAAAAGCGAACACTCCCATGTGCCAGTCGAGCTTTCGGGTGTCAAGAAGTACCTTGTGCTTGCCTGACAGTGCTTCCGTCGCTTGAGGCTCTGTAAGGCAAAGAGCGTCCATCTCATTGTTCTGAAGCATCTGAAGGCGTACACGCACGTCGTTTATTTGAATACGAAAGACACGCTCATGGTCAAGTTTTGCACTGTCAACGGCATAATCGCCTATCATGTCGGTGACAGAAAAGCGTGTCATAGCCATCATCTTGTCGTCCAACTGCTTCAATTCCTTAATACGTGAACTACGGTTTGACACCAATAGCCAGTAGGTGTCTGTCGAAGTTGAATAAAACAGGTCTTTGCCGAGTTTTTTCATTCTCTCAACCCTTACGATATCCGAAACCGCTCCCTCTACTCTATTGTTCATCAATGCTGTGTCACAATCAATCTGAGATGAGAAAAATTTCAGCCTCACATCTGCACCAAGACTGTCGAAAAGATTATATTGACGGGCAACAAGAAGCGGCAGACAGTCAAGTGTCGGCATCACTGCAATTTTCAAGGCAGCTGAATCCGCCTTTAGTTGACGCTGGCGTTCAAGTCGCGAAATGCGTTTTGTTTCTTCATACGACTGTCCGCAAGCAGCTGCCAACATGAGTATTATTGACAAATATACAAGTTTCTTCATTACAATTCAGTATTTTGGGTGCAAATTTACAAAATAATTTCTTTTTTACGAAAATAATTGGTACTTTTGTGGCGAAAAAACGAAATAATATGGCAAAAGACAAAATAGCTTACGTTTGCAGTAACTGCGGGCAGGATTCACCAAAGTGGATTGGCAAATGTCCAAGCTGCGGACAATGGAATACTTTCAAGGAAATAAGAGTGGCTGCTGAAACTTCCTCTCTAAAAGCCAACCAGGCGGCAGCTGCAGTATCTGCAAAGGCAGGTGCACTAGGGCATGGACTAAGAAACGAACGCAGCCGCACACTTCTGCTGAGGGAAATCAGTTCAAAAGACGAACCACGCATCAACCTCAACGACCAAGAACTGAACAGGGTACTCGGAGGTGGTCTGGTGCCGGGTTCCATCGTCCTTCTCGGAGGAGAGCCAGGAATAGGCAAGAGCACACTCACTCTTCAGACCATTCTCAGGCTTAACTCACAACAAGTGCTTTACGTAAGTGGTGAGGAAAGCGCACATCAACTTAAGATGCGAGCCAACCGCATACCACATGAGGACAACGACAACGTACACATACTTTGCGAGACCGACCTTGCCAACATCTTCACACATATTAAAGAGGTGAAACCTGACATTGTCATCATCGACTCCATACAGACTATATCAACTGATGAGGTGGAGACAAGCCCCGGTAGCGTGACACAAGTTAGGGAGTGTGCGTCTTCACTGTTAAAATTTGCCAAGACAAGCGGCATACCAGTAATACTCATTGGACATATCACCAAGGAAGGAACATTGGCCGGACCGAAGATTTTGGAACACATCGTTGATACCGTCGTACAGTTTGAGGGCGACCAACATTATATGTACAGAATACTTAGGAGTATTAAGAACAGGTTCGGAAGCACGTCAGAACTGGGTATTTACGAGATGCAGCAAACAGGACTTCGGCAAGTCAGCAACCCATCGGAATTGTTGCTCAACCAAGACCATGACGGACTGAGCGGCATTGCCATCAGTTCTGCCATTGAAGGAGTAAGACCATTTCTTGTGGAG
>JALFCG010000111.1 GCA_022771265.1 Prevotella sp. | reverse complement strand
GTATATCTTCTGTTCAGCATTGTCACGGACTGAGCAGGTGTTGAGGAACACCGCGTCAGCTTCGTTGATATCGGTGCAGGTTTCGTATCCTGCCATTTTCATCACCGACGCTACCACTTCCGAATCAGCCACGTTCATTTGGCACCCGTATGTTTCTATATATAATTTCTTCATTGTCAATAGTTTGAATTTCGCGTGCAAAGTTACTTAAAAAATCTCACACTTGCTTCTTTTTGGTAAAAAAAGTGGTGTTCCACCACCTTATTTATATTATTAGCGTTCGTTTTGCCTTGTTTCATCATAGTCCTATGTGGACATTGTCGCTGTCCCTTGGCTCTACTGTGACTGTTTCTTCAGTGCTGTCAGCCATGGCTTCCTCAACGTTCACGTCTGATTTTACCGTACCTCCTGACAGGTTTGCTGCTATTTGTTCGCTGATGTCAAGTGTCACGTATGTCCTTGAACCGTCTTGCAGGAGTAATGCCAGGACGCATGTCACTGTTTTGCCTCCTTTGGCTCCAAAGGTAGTGAATTGTCCTGTCACGTGTCGGTCGGTAGAATAGGTTGTGGCAAAGGCCATCGCGACGGTTTCTTCTGATTTCCTGTTGGTTATAAGATCAACCGATTGTGCCATGCCTTCAACGTAAGCCTCTGTACACGACCTTACGCGGTTTTCCCCGTCGTGGACACTGATGTCAATGTCGTATTTGAACACTCGTGGCGAGAGGTTTGCCGTTGCTGACGAGCCGTTGTATTCATCTATGTCCATATAGGTGGAATAAAGCATGTCGGGCATGTAATATAGTGGTTGCTTTCCTGTCGGCATCACCTCTGGTGTAATGTCGGTGGTGGCGTAGACAATCCAGTTGTCATAGTCGTTCTTGACCTTTGTCCTTTCTGTATTGTCGTTGTATATCAGTATGCCGGCATTCTGCCGTTCCAATACAATGTTGTCGTCTTCTGAGTAGTAGTGGCTGATGTCGTCGTTGTCATAGGAAAAGATGTCGAAGTGCCATTTCTTCACGGAGTTGTCGCCGCATGCAACTGACACCTTTAACGTGCCTCCGCTGTCAGCGTTGGCAACGGGGTCAATGTAGTTGCATGACGACATCAAGGTGAGCATGGCGCCTGCCACAGTTTTTGCACTTGTTCCCAAAAGTCAGTTGAGTTTTGAAGTCATAGGATTGCGCACACCCTTATAACCTTTAAGGAAGGCTTTCGCCGAACCGAAACTTAGGAACATGTCAAGGCGCACCGGGATGTGGTTGGTGTCGTCAGTCACGTAGAAACGTATGAGTTCGTGGTTCTTTCCGTTTTCACGCTCAATGAACGAGAAGACGAGGCAGCGGAACTTCTGTTTCGTGTCCTCGATTTCGAATGTCTCCTTGCCTTGGTATTTCAGCCATGAGTTGGAAAGGCGCTTGGCGTCGCTGATGGGCATCGGGATGTTCTCGCCAACCTTCAGTTTCGAGGCGTCGAAGTTCCTTGCCTTAAGGAATATGCTCATCATGTCATAAACGCAGTCTTGGTATTCCGACTCTTTCCATACGTGCTCGCCGCTGTTTTCTATGCGGTGTTGCTTGAGGTGACAGTTGGTTTTTGGATAGCTGTACCATATCTCGTCAACGTAGTAACGGTCGCCTTCCCTGGCTCCTTTGCGGAAATAGAGTGGGGCGAGCTCCTCCGAGCAGTAGGAGAGCAGAGTGTCGCGGAGGGTGAAGATGTTGTCGAGCTTACTGCTGCTGCGGGTGGTAAGGCTGCTGCGCCAAGCCGGTTTCCCGCCATAGCGTGACTTCACGGTGCTCATAGAGGCAGTGCCTACTTTCACCCACACGAACTTCCAGTTGAAGTAGAGGTCGTAGGAAAGGTATTCGCCTGACTTGAATGCGGTGTTTTCGATGCCGCATTGTGCAGAGGCGGTAAGCGACGAAATCACTATCGTCAGTATCAGCACTATGTTTTTCATTTCTTTACTACTTTGTTCTTTATAGTATTTATTTGTCTCTCATATTTGATGCCAAGTTCTTCTGCCCGCTTGGCGTTGCGGTTCTGTAGTTTTTTCTCCTGTTCCGACTTCTGCTTTGTTATTGCCTGAGGCTTTTGCCGGGCTATCGGTGTTGAGTTGACGTCCCATCCGATGGTTATGTCCCACTTCTCCTTGCATTCCACGGCTTTCGGATAGTAATAGACCTCTTCGGGTTGTAGGCCGGCGTGATAGTCGCCCGTGTCCCATATGCCGTTGCCGTTTCTGTCGATGAATGCCTTCAGGTAGTATTTCCCTGCCTTGAGATAGAAGAATTCTGCCGCGCCGTCAGTTACGGTTGACTCTTTTATCACGGCGTCGCTTGAGTTCAGCAGTTGTACGACGACAGCCGCCGAATCCTTTATCCCGCTGACGTTGACAATCAGCGACCCGAACTCGTCGTTGGAACTGACCTTGATGCCTTGCTTTATTGGTTTTGAGGCAAGGCCGTAAATATCGACGAAGGCAGCCGAATCGACCTCAAGGCTGTATTCGATGTCGGGCCTCCATTCTGCCCTTAGTTCAAATTGCCTTATGCTGCCTTCTACGGGATTCCACTCAAATCTTGACTTGTACCATAACGTGTCAATTTTTGAGTAGAGGTGAATGCACGACGTGTCACACTTCTCCAATGGGGTCGGCATTGTGAAGTAGATGTTTTGCTCGGGTGTGATGGTTCCGCCTCCTGTTATTTTGGGCTCAAGCGGCTTTACTGCCATTACCGAGTCGTAGGCTTCTCCTTTTTTCTTTTTCTTCTCTTGTTCCTTTTGCCATTTCTCGAATTCCTTTTCCTGTTGTTTCATGCGTTTCTCGTACGACACTTTTGGTATCATTTCAAGAGTGTCTGTCTGCATGACAAGTGTGCCTGTAGAGTCGGTGATGAGATAACTTGCCTCTATCGTCAGCGAGTCGCGGTTGACCAAGGCTGTGTCCTTAACCCAGTAGGTGATGGTGTCGTTCTTTAGAGAAGGCTCTACAACGAAGGCACTGTCGGAGTTGAAGTTAAGACCGCGAAGGCGCGGGAGCGAGTCGTTGCCATAGCTGAAGAAGAAGTTCAGGCGGTTGGGTTCCGAACGGTCGCTCTTTACCAAGTAGCGGTCGGTCTGCAATGCTGTGAATGCCCTCAGAACCAGGTCGTCGGGGAAGAAATGGGTGTAGTTGACCCTGATGATGGAGTCGATGCGCAATGTGTCGCGCCACACGGTGTCCTGACGGATGTCGGGTTTGGCAAAAGGCTCGAAAGTATGGTGGCTGAAGGCGAGCATCTCGCTTTTCTGATTGTAAGTGTAGTCGCCGTCGGCATCCTGAAGCGCATAAACACGGTAAGTGCCCGGGGCGACACCTTTGATGACGAAGCGTCCGCGGCTGTCGGTCCTTGAGACCCTGATGAAAGGCTTTTTGGCGAACACGGTGTCGGAGAGGTCGTCGTAGAGACCGACGAGAATGCCTTTTATCGGTTCGAGGTTGCTTGCGTCGAGCACGTTGCCTGCCACCTCAAACGTGTCGATGCGTTCGCAGGTGGAGAAACTGAACGTGTAGTTTCCCATAGGGTTGCCCTCGTTGTTGTCGGAGATGGCATCGGAGAAGTCGATGGTGTAGGTAGTGTTGTCCTTCAGCGAGTCTTTCAGTTCAACGACGATTTTCTTTCCCGAGCTTTTTATTTCTGCTGGTTCTATCTGTGGCGGTGAGATGACAACTTTGCTGTTGGCATCTTCAAGTTTGATGAATTCGTCGAATGTTATAGTAACCTTTTTTGACTTCACCCGTGTGCCTTTGTCGCTCGGGTCGGTATGCACCACCACTGGCGGAGTGTCGTCATACCATCCTCCGTCAGGTTGCCCCATTCTTGCGCATGACACTATTATTGTCAGCAAGAGAGTGACAATAAGCCATTTGTCTTTCTTCATTTTTCTTCTTTTTGTTATCGCATGAACTCCTCACTCCCAAACATTCCTCTATCCTCTGCTTTCCATTTCGTTCATCCCCAGCAACTGGTCGATAATGTCGCGGCTATTGCTCAGTCGCGGCACTTTATGCTGTCCTCCGAGCTTGCCTTTCTTTTTCAGCCAGTCGTTGAATAGGTTTTCACGTGCCACTACTATCTCAAGTGGCTGGAGCGTGATGTCCTTGTAGCGTTTTGCCTCGTAGTCGCTGTTCAGTTCCTGCATGCGCTTGTCGAAGAGTGCGGCAAACTGGTTCAGGTCGTCAGGTCTCTTCGAGAATTCTATCAGCCACTGGTGGCGGCATTTGCCTTTTGCGTCCATGAACACCGGAGCCGCCGTGTATTCAAGTACCTGTGCTCCGGTCTTTTGGCAAGCGAAGGCGAGTCCTTGCTCAGCATTGTCAACAATCAGTTCCTCGCCAAAGGCGTTGATGAAGTGTTTGGTGCGTCCGGTGATGATGAACTTGTAGGGGTTGGTGGACGTGAACTGGACGGTGTCGCCTATCACGTAGCGCCACAGTCCGCACGATGTGGAGATGAGCATCGCGTAGTTGCGGCCTGTCTCCACTCCCCAAAGCGGCACCACAGTAGGGTTGTCGCTGCCAAACTCGCTCATCGGGATGAACTCGTAGAACACGTCGTAGTCGAGCATCAGAAGCATCGACTTGTCTGAAGGGTCGTCCTGAAGTCCGAAGAATCCCTCGCTGGCGTTGTATGTCTCCATATAGCGCATGTCGGGCTTGGTGATGAGTTGCTCGTATTGTTTCCTGTAAGGGGTGAATGCCACTCCTCCGTGGAAGAACACTTCGATGTTTGGCCACACCTCTTCAAGATGGTCCTTGCCGGAGAGTTCCATCACGCGGCTCAACACCGAGAGCATCCACGACGGAACGCCGCTGAGGTTGGTGACGTTGCGCTTCAGTGTCTCGATGGCGATGCGGTCGCGTTTTACCTCGAAGTCCGACAGTAGGGCGGTCTGCTTCCGTGGCACTCTGACGAGGTTTGCCAGCGGATTGATGTTCTCGATGAGAATGGCGCTGAGGTCGCCGACGAGGCTCCCGTGGATATTGTAGTTCGGCGAGTGGCTGCCTCCGAGTATCAGTGCCTTGCCGTCGAACAGGCGGCTCTTGGGGTAGTTGCGCAGGTAGATTGCCACTGCGTCGGTGCCGCCGTTGTAGTGGATGTTGCGGAGGCCTTCCTGACTGACGGGGATGAACTTGCTCTTGTCGTTGGTCGTTCCCGACGACTTGGCGTACCACTTCACCTTGCCCGGCCACAGGATGTCGCTCTCGCCGTGACGCATGCGGTCGATGTCAGCCTTGAGCTCCTCGTAAGTGTTGACTGGCACATTGTGGGCAAAGTCATCATATCCCTTGGCAGACGAGAAAGCGTGACGGCGACCGTACTCGGTGTCGGTGGCTCTCTTTATGAGGCTCTTCAGCACGTCGCGCTGCAAGGTCTCGCCTTGGGTGTAGTGCCTTTCAAGTTCCACTTGTCGGGGCACGAATACTTTTCTTATTAATTGGGTTATGCTCATATTCTTGCACTTTGAATGTGCAAAATTAAGTCTTTCTTTTGTAAAACCCTAACAATTCACATTATTTAATGTAAAATATGCATCACTTGTGAACAATAATGCCTAATTTTGCACAAAAACATCAGATATGGGAAATAACAGCATTTTCAACGTCTTGAAGAAATACTTCAACATCATGCCTGACAAGGAAGATGAAAAGGAAATAGTGGAGCAGATAACCGGAGGTGTCACCTTCAGGGGAGCTAACCTATGGGTGCTTATCTTTGCCATATTCATCGCATCGCTCGGACTAAACGTCAATTCCACTGCGGTGATTATCGGAGCCATGCTCATCTCGCCTCTCATGGGACCTATCATCGGTATGGGATTTGCTGTCGGTACCAACGACCTTGAACTGTTCAAGCGGGCAGCGAAGAACTTCGCGGTGGCAACGCTCATCAGTGTGCTCACGGCTACACTCTATTTCCTCATCACACCCCTCGGCGACGCACAGTCGGAACTGCTTGCCAGAACCATGCCCACCATCTACGACGTGCTCATCGCAACCTGTGGCGGCGCTGCAGGCATTCTCGCACTCTGCACCAAGGGCAAGGGTAACGTCATTCCGGGAGTAGCCATCGCCACTGCCCTCATGCCTCCCCTCTGCACCGCTGGCTACGGGCTTGCCACCGGCCACATTCTCTATTTCCTCGGAGCTTTCTACCTCTTTTTCATCAACACCGTGTTCATCAGTCTCGCCACCTATGTCGGAGTAAGACTGATGCACTTTGAGCGAAAGGAGTTCAGCACTCCGGGATTGGCGAAGAAGGCGCAACGAATGGTTATGGGCATTGCCATAGTGACGATGATCCCATCAGTGCTCATGACCGTTGGCATAGTCAGAAGAAGCATCTTCGACAACAATCTCAACAAGTTTCTCAAAACCGAACTCTCACAAAGCGGCACTCAAATCATATCAAGCGATGTCGATGAGAAAAAGGCGGTCCTCAACGTCGTGGCGGTAGGAAGGGAGATAAAGGACAGCACAAGAAAAGAGGCTGAAAAAAGAATGCGGCAGTACGGGATGGCTGACTATTCGCTCAACATCATACAAGGCGAACAGTCGGACAGCGTGCTACATCTCAACAGCCGATTATCGCAGATTAGCACAAGCCGCGAGCAGGAACAGAAAAAACTAATCGAGATGTCGGCACAGATAGCACAGCTCAACAACCAGCTCGATACCTACACACGCTACGAGTCGCTCGTCGTTGACGTGAGCAAAGAGATGAAAGCACTGTTCCCGCAGGTGAAAACCATCAGCCTTTCACGCGCTGCCGAGGCTAACCGCGACACCACGGCAACGCGTCATTTCGTGGCTGCCATCGTCACCACGGAAGGCAGAAAGAGATTGTCGCCCAACGAGGTCAGGCGACTTCATGACTGGCTTCTGACGAGGGTGAAAGCCGATAGCCTGGCGGTGTTCTACTAAGTAGTAGCCCCGTCAGCTCTTTCTGTAAACCACACTTCCGCTCGCTTGATGAGTGGCAAGTATCAGCACCTCAGCTATCTGCACGTGAGCCGGAGCGCTTGCAGCATAGTAAGCCACGTCGGCAATGTCAGCGCCTGTCAGTGGGGTAATGCCTTTATACACATTGTCGGCACGCTCGTCGTCGCCATGAAACCTGACGTTGCTGAAGCGAGTCTCGACAAGCCCCGGCTTAAGGTTGGTCACCCTCACCGCCGTATGTGCCACGTCGATGCGGAGTCCGTCAGTGATTGCCTTAACCGCGCTCTTGGTGGCGCAATAGACGTTGCCTCCTGCATAAGCCGCGTCACCAGCCACCGAGCCGATGTTAATCACGTGGCCGCAGTTTCGCTCCACCATTCCCGGAACGATTAGTCGAGTCATCGTGAGCAGTCCCTTGATGTTCGTGTCGATCATCGTCTCCCAGTCGTCCATGTCGCCCTCATATTCGGGTTCAAGTCCAAGGGCAAGTCCTGCGTTGTTGATGAGCACGTCGATGGCTGCCCAGTCCTCGGGTATCGATTTCACTGCAGCTTCCGTTGCCTTTCGGTCGCGCACGTCGTAATTCAGCGTGAGCACCTCGGTGTCGAGCTCGTCTTTCAGTTCCTCGAGTTTCTTTCCGTTTCTGCCTGTGAGTATCAGCCTGTATCCTCCTTCTGCAAACTTCCGTGCACAAGCCTCTCCAATACCGCTTGTAGCACCTGTTATCAATGCTGTTTTCTTCATAGTTGTAGTTGAAAATGTTTGTTGTTTACCTTTTGCGTGCAAAAGTACACAATAAACCTTTCACTTCCTCCAAAACATTATATTATTTATGAAACATTAGCTTTTCAGCAGACAGTTATAATCACTAACTGCTTCAGTTCCTGTTACGGTAATTTCGTCAGAAAGCTTCGGGTGTGTGTCAGAAGGCTTCGGATGTACGTCAGAAGGTTTCGGATGTGTGTCAGAAGGCTTCGGATGTATGTCATAAGGTTTCGGATGTGTGTCAGAAGACTTCGGATGTAATCTGAAGGCTAAGGACGGAAAGTGCAAATCTATATTATCAGTTGCCTTAACCTTCAGATCGCTTATTACAGAAGAATATTCGCAAAACCCCTTCACCCTTCACTTTTTGATTATAAGCCACAGTATTTCAGTATGTTAAGGTGGTGAAGGGTTGCGGCAACCCTTCACTACCCTTCACTACCCTTCACCTTTATGTTTTTTCTTATTATGACTTTTCTCCATCAATGACCGACAGATGTCGGTTGGAGGTTTTGTCGCAATTTTTCGCAGGATGGTTGTTCTGGATTTGGCAACACGCCATCGAAAAGACGCTTGTTTGAAGAAGTGAAGGGTGGTGAAGGGTTAAGATAACCCTTCACCACCACAAACAGCTGAAACACAATTACTTATACCTAAAAAGTGAAGGGTGAAGAGTTTTTGCGAATATCCTTCTGTCCTGGGCTACGTGAAAAGTTTACAAATGCTCAATACCATCTCGAAGGCATACCGAGACCATTCCGAAGTATGAGCAAAAGAAAAAACTTCACAAATAAAAAGTCCCCGTAACTTGTGGTTACAGGGACTCATTCCTTTTGTCGTACCCAGAGCCGGGGTCGAACCGGCACGGATTGCTCCACTGGTGTTTGAGACCAGCGCGTCTACCGATTCCGCCATCTGGGCTTTAATTCGGGTGCAAAGATACATATAATTTTGTGAATAAACAAATTTTCCGCTAAAAAAATCAAAAATAATTTGTTTTTCCAATCAAAATGCGTAACTTAGTGGGCGAATTATTCAATTGAACGAATTAAAACGATTATTATGACCTCAAAGAACTATTGCATCATATTGGCTGGAGGCAAGGGACGCAGACTTTGGCCTTGCAGCCGTGAGAATAAACCGAAGCAGTTCATCGACTTTTTCGGTATGGGCAGGACCCAGCTTCAGGCCACTTTTGACCGTTTTGCAAAGATAATGCCTAAGGACAACATTTTCATAACCACCAACTCGGAGTATGCAAGCCTTGTAAAGGAGCAGCTGCCAATGGTGAGCGATGAAAACATTGTGATTGAGCCAATCAACAGAAACACTGCGCCAAGCGTGGCATGGGGCATGCTGAAGATAGCCAAGAGGGATAGGCACGCGAGCGTGATAGTGTCGCCTTCCGACCTTTTCGTGCTTAACGAACAGGCTTTTGCCGACAGCGTGACAGAAGGACTGAGGCTGGTGGGAGAGCATGACGTTTACATCACCATGGGAGTGAAACCCACGCGACCTGAGCCTGGCTACGGCTACTTGCAGCTTGGCGACGCCACTGGAACGAAAGGTGTGTATAAGGTAAGGTCGTTTACGGAGAAGCCGGAAAGGGACTTTGCACAGGTGTTTGTTGACAGTGGGGAGTTCTACTGGAACACGGGCATGTTCCTTGCAAACTTCGACACTTTCCTGACAAGCTGTGAGAAACTGTTTGCCGAGATACTGTCGTTGATACAGGAAAAACTGCGTCCGGAAGAAGTGACCATCGATAACCTCCTTAACTTTATCGAGACCTATTACTCGTCGTTCCCGAACCTCTCTATTGACTACGGGGTGCTGGAGCGGCTTGACAACGTTTGCGTGATGAAATGCTACTTTGGCTGGGCTGACCTCGGCACGTGGCACTCGATATACGAGTGTTTCAGACGTGGAGAGAGCGACAATGTCGTGATTGACTCGACAGTGATAATGGAGAACAGCAACAACAACGTGATTAAGCTGCCCAAGGACAAGCTTGCCGTGATTAACGGCTTGGACGGTTTCATCGTGGCCGAGCACGACAATGTGCTGCTCATCTGCAAGAAAGGCGACACGTCGGGACTGATGAGGAAGTATGTCAACGAGGTGCAGATGAAGTATGGAGAGAAGTACATATAATTAATTACAAAACAATGGATATATTTTCAAAGATAGCAGCTGGAGAGATACCAAGCTACAAGTGTGCGGAAAGCGAGAAGTTCTATGCTTTTCTTGACATCAACCCCGTGGCTAAAGGCCACACGTTAGTAATTCCGCGTCGCGAGGTGGACTACATCTTCGACATGGACGACGACGAGATAGCTGAATACCAAGTATTTGCAAAAAAGGTGGCAACGGCATTGAAGAAAGCGTTCCCTTGCAGAAAGGTTGCCCAAGTGGTGCTTGGCCTTGAAGTGCCTCACGCCCACATCCACCTTATTCCGATGAATTCAGAAGCTGACGTTGACTTCCGCAAGGAAAAACTGAAATTGTCGGAGGAAGAGTTTAAGGAAATAGCGGAAGCGATAAGGAAAAATTTTTAAAATGAAGAGTGAAGAATTCTTCACTCTTCACTCTTCATTTACTCGATAGTGATGCTGTCGATGCGGAGTCGGATGGTTCCTCTTGGAATCTTTATCTCGACTTCGTCGCCGACTTTTTTGCCGAGCAGTCCTTGAGCGATAGGGGTTTTGATTGAAATCTTCCCTTGGCGCAGGTCAGCCTCGTTTTCGCTGACGATGGTGTAGGTCATCTTTGCCTTGTTGGCGAGGTTAGTCATCTCCACCTTCGACAGAATTTGCACGATGTCGTTGCTCAGTCGTGAGGTGTCGATGATTTTCGCCTCGCTGATAGCCAGCTTGAGCTTGTTGATTTTATCTTCAAGATGCGCCTGTGCTTCCTTGGCGGCATCGTACTCGGAATTCTCACTGAGGTCGCCCTTGTCGCGGGCTTCTGCTATAGCTGCTGACGCTTTAGGACGCTCAATACTTTCCAAACGTTTCAGTTCGGCCACCATGTTATCGTAGCCTTCTTGCGACATATAAGCCATAATGGATAAAATTATTTTAATGGTTAAACAAATAGTCAGAGAACAGTTACATGGGACACGAAAAAAGCAGAATTCCGACATCCGTGATGCCGGAATCCCCACTTGTTTTAATGTCTCTTTTGTGTTTCTGCTGCAAAGGTAAGCATAATTCTTGAAACCGCCAAATTTTTTTGGAACAAAAAGCAACACAGCCTGACAACGTCACCGTTGCCAGGCTGTATTGAGAAAATTAATTCTTTGCAAATCAGCAGTCTCACGACTCCGTTTTTTTGCGTTACCTAAAATACTAACCTATTACCTAACTAAAAACTAAATAACTAACCTATCAAACGAAACAAATCAATCTTATTACCTAAATAACCTCTATAACTAAAAATCAAATCAAAGTCTCCTTAAATACTAATCTTCTACCTTGTCGGCTTCTGATATACCTATTTGCTTGTCTTTTTCTTTTTGACGATGCAAAGGTACAACGATTTTCGTTATGTTGTATCACTTTTATCCACGTTTTTGTTTTTTTTCTATCTTATTTTGATACATATCAATATGTTGTGTCCGCACACAATTATTCGGTTTGTGCCATAATATTGACGTTAATAAGTATGTAACTTGCCGATTATCAGTCTTTTACATGTGGATAGAGCCAATAGAATGCAAAAAAGAACAAAATGGCGGAAATCCACCCTCCAAAAACGTCGATGGCGTAGTGGGCATAGATGTAAACCGTGGAGAGGCAGAGAAGCACGTAGAACGGGGTAAGCCACAGTAGTAACCGGCGGCTGCCGTTCTTCCACAGAAGAAGAAGAAGGATGGTGCTCACGCCGACATGGCTGCTCGGGAATGCCGCAGTAGGGCGTTCGCCGGCACTATGGGCATCGGCGACCATCTGATAGAAGAACCCGTTGCTGTAGCCGGGACTTGGCAAGGCTTCCTGATGGGTGGCAAACCAGTCGTGTACGTTGGGGAACACTCCGCGGGCTATCTCGTCGATGCCGACAGCATTGTAATAATACTGTGGACCGGCGACAGGAAGTGCTATATATATTATATAATAGGTGAAGAACGAGGCAAGGATGACGAAACTTGTCCTGCCGAACTCCTCATACCGCCATAGGAAATAATAGACTATGACAACGGCTATCATTGGATAATAGACAGCATAGCCCATGTCCATCAGTTCGCTGAACACCGGATGGCTGAAAGCCGAAGCAAAGAGAAGTGCCGGCTGGCAGCCGAAGAGATGCTGCTCCCATGTAGCGAACAGATGGTCGAGATTAGGGAACATGCGGTTGAACTCGTAGGTGTCAGGATACCACCAGGAGAGTAGCGCCAGCTGGGCGGTTATACGGAAGAAGCGGGTCAGGCGGCAGGGAATCATGCGATAGACGAGCCACAGGGCAAAGGTTATTGCCACAATCCTGATTCTTCCGAAGAGCATCGACTCTGGGTTGTGCAGCTTTGTGGAAGTGAAGAACATTAGGAGAAGGGTGACCAGGAGGTAGCCCATCATGACCAATTCGGCTGCCAAGAGTCCCTTCTTGGGGTTCCGTTCTATTTGGAAGAGAGTTTTGATTTTCATAGCCATTTATTGTCAAGATACCACTTTACAGTCAGCCTGACACCACGGTCGAGGCTATAATGAGGCTCAAATCCCAGCTCGTTCCGAGCGCGGCTGATGTCGCAACGCCAGTTGCGTTGCCTCATGATGTTATACTTGTCGTTGTTGAGAGCCGAGACTCTGCCGGTCATCCTCCCGGCATACTCGCCAAAGAAGGTGATGACGCGAAGGAGCCATATCGGCGCTTTTATGCGCAACAGCCAGGGGTTGCCAAGCTCGCGGCGCAAAAGGTCGCTGAACGTTCGGGAATCATACTCCGCCCCGTCGCTGATGATATACTTCCCTCCACGGATTCCATGGTCCATGGCAAGGAACACTGCCTGTACCACATCGAGCACATAGATGAACGTCAGCACCTGGGGCTTGTAACCAACGGCGAAATCGACGTGTTGACGAATGCTTTTAGCCATCATGAAATAGTCGCGCTCGCGCGGACCATAGACTCCAGTCGGTCGCAGTATGACATAGGGCAGGTCCTTGACAGTGGAGAGATAGTGTTCAGCGGCGAGTTTGCTCTTTCCGTATTCTGTATTAGGTCGGGGAGCGGTGTCTTCGGTTATCGGTTGGTAGGGCTGGCTTTCGCTTACTGCTCCGCATACACTGAGACTGCTCAGGTAAACGAAACGCTTCAGTGGCATGGCGAGCCTTTGCAATGCTTCCACAAGATGGCGCGTGCCTTCGGTGTTGACACGATGGAAGTCGCGTGCATCGACACACTTCGTTATGCCGGCTGCATGGATGACATAGTCGAAACTTATACCTTCCATCTGCTTTGCCATCTGGCAAGTATCGTCGAAGTCAAGGGTCAGGAAGTGTATGCGTTCATCCTTAAGATATGCCCTGCTACTTGAATTCCTTACAGCCACCCACACTCCGAAGCCTTTTTCCAATGCTTCTTCGACGATGAAGCTCCCGATGAATCCTGTGGCGCCGGTTATAAGGATGTTGCCGCGCTTTTGCTTGTCGTTATTGTTGTCCATTAAAACAGTGTTATTTCGGTTCTACATATTGTCCATGTACCTTGAGTGGCTCGACATGAAGCCCCACATGGGTGTTCTCGCCGAAGCGGCTTCTTAGTCTTTGCTCAATGCGGGTGGCACACTTGTGCGACTCGAAGAGCGAGATGTCGCCAGGCATCCTTACGTGCATCTCGATGGCGATGTTGCTTCCGATGCGGCGTGTGCGGAGATGATGGACTTCGCTGGCTATCGGTTCCTGGTTCACGATATCCACGATTTCCTTTTCCACTTCCTGCGAAAGGCTTTTCTCAAGCAGTTCGTCGGCTGACTGCCGGAGCAGCGACAAGGCGGTCTTCACAATAAACACGCTGACCACCACCGCGGCTATGGGGTCAAGCACTGCCCATTGCCTTCCTAACAGTATCGCTCCGCCGATGCCTACGGCAGTGCCTATCGACGAGAGACTGTCGCTACGATGATGCCATGCGTTAGCCACGACAGCCGGCGAGTCAACCTTTCTTCCCACCATTGCCGTAAACTGATAGGCCCATTCCTTCAAGGCGATGCTCACGAGTGCAGCCGTCAACGCTATCATGCCCGGTTGCGGCAGTTGCTCGCCCTGTATGGCGGCAACGATGCTTGATATTCCGTTGAAGCAAATCATCACGCCTACGGCAAGCAGTCCTATGCCGATGAGCGAGGTGGCGAGTGTCTCATACTTGCCGTGTCCGTAGTCATGGTCGGTATCGACAGGCTTTGAGCTTATTCTCACAAATACTATGACCACAATATCGGTAAGGAAATCGGAAAGCGAGTGGACGGCGTCCGCAATCATTGCAGCCGACCCGCCGAGTACGCCAGCAATAAACTTAAACGCCAGGAGCACCATGTTGATGATGCTTCCGGCGAGTGTCACGCGATAGATTTTGCGTTCGCGTTCCTTTGATGACATTGCCATTACTCTTCCACAACAGAAAAGTCGTCTTTGCCTACTCCACACAATGGGCAAACCCAATCGTCTGGAATATCCTCAAACGCTGTGCCGGCTGCGATGCCACCTTCGGGATCGCCTACTTCTGGGTCATAGACCCATCCACAAGTGTCACAAATGTACTTTTTCATAATTACGTTCCTTTCTTTTAAAAATTAATGTTATGATCTTTTGGACCTGGTGTGGCCCGTTATTTCCTAAAAGCTACCTTCTCCACTTTCTCCACCACCTGTTCGGGAGATATGTTGCGCAAGCAGGCATAGTCGCCTCTCATGCAAGGCTTGTTGCCGAAGATGCTGCACGGACGGCAAGGAAGGTCAAGCTGGACGGCATTGTCGATAGTTTGCCCCCATCCCATGAATCCTGCCAAAGGATGAGTGGCGCCCCAGATGCTTACCACCGGTGTCGCTGTCAGCGAGGCAAGGTGCATATTGGCGCTGTCCATTGACACCATCACGTCGAGATGGCTCATCAGAATCAGCTCCTGCTGCATCGTCTCAAGACACGAGGCGACATTGACGCAACGGCTGTCGTCATTGCACCACTTGGCAAGCGTCTCCTCCTCCTTTTGTCCTTTCCCGAAAAGGAACACCCTTACATGGGGTGAGCGGTCAAGCAACGTCTTCACCACCTGCCACATCAGTCTTGCCGGATATATCTTCCCCTCATGGGCGGCAAATGGGGCTATGCCAATCCATGTCTCGAAATTCTTCTTTGGACCCACCAAGGCAGGCAGCAAGTTTAGGTTACCGCCCTCTTCAGGGAACAGCGACTTGAAGCTCACTTCGACGGGATAGCCCAGGCGGGCAAGGGTGTCGGCATATTTAATGAACGGCGACTCCTGTTGTACCAACTTCTTGTTGGTGGAGGCGACAAGGCGACGCCGCCCGGAGCGGTCCTTGATAATGTGGGCAACCTTATAACGGTCGATATTGAACCTTAGGCGAAGATAGTCGGAGCGGAGAACATTATGGAAATCGGCGATAGCCGTGAAGTTTTTGGCGGTGAGCCTTCTGTAAAGAGCATTAAGGCCTTTCACTCCCTTGTACTCACGCTTAAGGTCGGCTCCCATGAAATTGACGTTTGGTGCGAGGTCCTCAAACAAAGGGCGTGCGAAGTCCTTACTGAGAACCGTAATGCGCAGCTCGGGATAAGCCTTTGCCAGCGAATGAACCACCGGCACTGTCATTGCCACGTCGCCGAGTGCCGAGAAGCGTATTACAAGTATATGCTCCTTCTTCATCCCTTACTTCTTATTATACAGGACAGGATTGGTCGAAGGGTCGTTGTACATCTTCATCTGCCTATAGACCTTCATGTATTTTCTTCCGGTTTCAATGTCCTCCAGCAACTGGTCAATAGCGGTGCCGAGGTCAACCTGCTGCTCGTTAAGTACGGCAAGCTTGGCGGCACACTTCTCCTTGTGTTCCTTGGAGGCATCTTCGCGTTCGGTCTGCTCTGTCATGTGATAAATCTTCAAGGCGAGAATAGACAAGCGGTCAACCGCCCATGCCGGGCTCTCGGTATTGAGCCTGGCGTCGTCAAGAGGCCTCACATCGCAATACTGCTGACGGAAGTAGCTGTCGATATCCTCCACGAGGTCGGTCCTGTCCTGGTTACTCCTGTCAATTCTTCTTTTTAGTGACAGAGCTTCATCCGGGTTGATGTGCGGGTCACGGATAATATCCTCCAGATGCCACTGGACGGTATCAATCCAGCACTTCATGTATAGGCTGTAGTCTATCGTTCCGCGTTCGTACGGATTATTCATCGGCACGTCAACATTGTCAGTCAAATGATAGTCTCTGATTGCCTGACAGAAAATCTTGTTACAATGTTCTGAAAATGACATTTTTCTACGTATTATTATTAATTTAAGTGCAAATCTAAGCAAAGTTTTTCAATTATCCAACAAAAATGATAGAAAATCGGGTAAATCGTGCTTTTTTTTAGAGATTTTGTGTACTTTTGCGCCCAAAATTATAAAAAACAACATTTTTAAGTACACATTTATAGCAAATGAAGATTATTGTCGATGACAAGATTCCATTTATTCGCCCTGCCCTTCAAAGGATAACGGAAGATGTGGTATATATTAAAGGTGCTGCAATATCACCGGATGACGTGAGGGACGCCGACGCGATTATCGTGCGCACAAGGACACGCTGTGACGAGAAGTTGCTTGGTGAAAGCAGTGTCAGGTTCGTTGCGACAGCGACGATAGGCATCGACCATCTGGACACCGCATATCTCGAAAGTGCGGGAATAAGATGGGTGAACTGTCCAGGGTGTAACGCGACATCAGTGGGGCAATACCTGGAAACATCGCTTCTTTCGCTACAACGCGACCATGGACTTGACATACCGAACACCACTATAGGCATTGTCGGATGCGGCCATGTTGGCAGCGCTGTGAAAGCGGTTGCAGAAAGAATGGGTTTCAAAATTCTTGTCAACGACCCGTTCCTTGACAGCAAAGGACTTGTCTGTCTTGACGACATACGCCGCATGGCAGACGTGATAACCTTCCATGTGCCGTTGACCCACGGCGGTGCCCATCCTACATTCCATCTTGCTGACCGTGATTTCCTTATGGGACTTGGACGCAAGAATGTCACAATCATTAACACTAGCCGCGGCGGAGTTATAGACGAGCAAGCCCTGCTTGAGGTAATGGACCGTGGAAACGTAAGCCATGCCATCATCGACACCTGGGAAAACGAACCGAATATCAACCGCCAGTTGTTGGAGAGAGCATATATTGCCACACCACACATAGCAGGCTACTCAGCCGATGGCAAAGTCAATGCCGATAACATGGTCATCGAGTCACTGTGCGACTTCTTTAGGAAACCTCGTCCGGAAATAATCGTTCCTCCCTCATTGCCTCCTTCGTTCACCTATCACGGCAATCCACTTGAGCTTTACGACCCTATTGCCGACAGTGAGCTTCTCAAGAGCAATCCGGGGCAGTTTGAAGAACAACGCGGCAATTACCATTTGCGTCGAGAGAAGGCCTAAAACCCTTGATAAAGGTCAAAAAACATGCACAATCAATGGGTAAGTGTGCATAAAGGAGTGCTTTTTCTTAAAAAATATTTGCACAATTGGCTAAAAATTAGTTACTTTGCACCCGAAAAACTTCAAGATAGGAATTAGTATTAACATTTTAAACATCAAAATTATGTCAGAAATTGAATCTAAAGTAAAGGAAATCATCGTAGAAAAACTCGGTGTTGACGAAGCAGAAGTAAAGCCAGAAGCAAGCTTCACCAACGACCTCGGTGCAGACTCTCTCGACACTGTAGAGCTCATCATGGAGTTTGAGAAGGCTTTCGGCGTATCTATCCCAGACGACAAGGCTGAGAAGATCGGTACTGTAGGTGACGCTATCGCTTACATCGAAGAGAATTCAAAATAATCTTGAATCCACGACAATTGGGAATTTCACATTCTGAAATTCCCAATTGTCTTCATTCAACTTTTTCAATATCATTTTTTTTACATGGAATTAAAAAGAGTAGTTGTAACAGGTATGGGAGCCGTTACTCCCGTCGGCAACACTCCAGAGGAGACTTGGAACAACCTCGTCAACGGAGTGAGCGGTGCCGCACCTATTACATTATTTGACGCGTCAAAGTTCAAGACACAGTTCGCGTGCGAAGTAAAGAATCTTAACATCGCCGAATTCATCGACCGTAAAGAAGCCCGCAAGATGGATCGCTATACACAGTTGGCAATGATTTCGGCAATGCAGGCCGTTAAGGACAGTGGCATGGACCTCGACAGCGTGGACAAAAACCGCATCGGAGTGGTTTTTGGTGTGGGTATCGGTGGTATCAAGACCTTCGAGGATGAAGTGAAGTACTACGGTATCCATGAGGAAGAAGGACCAAAGTTCAACCCGTTCTTCATCCCAAAGATGATAGCAGACATTGCATCAGGACAGATATCAATACATTTCGGCTTCCACGGCCCTAACTATACCACGACATCAGCATGTGCTTCTTCATCCAACGCACTTGCCGATGCTTTCAACCTTGTTAGACTGGGCAAGGCTTCAGCCATCGTTGCAGGTGGCGCCGAGGCTGCCATCTGCGCATGCGGCGTTGGCGGATTCAACGCTATGCACGCACTTAGCACACGCAATGATTCCCCAGCAACAGCATCACGCCCGTTCAGCGCATCGCGCGACGGATTCATCATGGGTGAAGGTGCAGGATGTATAATCCTTGAGGAACTGGAGCACGCAAAGGCTCGCGGAGCAAAGATTTACGCAGAAATGGTAGGCGAAGGCATGAGTGCTGACGCTCATCATATCACAGCATCTCACCCAGAGGGTCTTGGAGCTCGCTTGGTTATGGAGAACGCTCTTGCCGACGCAGGACTCAAGCCAGAAGACATCGACTACATTAACGTCCATGGTACATCTACTCACGTAGGTGACATCTCAGAAGCAAAGGCCATCAAGGAGGTATTCGGTGAGGCAGCTTACAAGCTGAACATCAGTTCTACCAAGTCGATGACAGGTCACCTTTTGGGTGCTGCCGGCGCAGTGGAAGCTATGGCCACCATATTGGCAGTGAAGAACGACATCGTTCCTCCTACAATCAACCATGAGGAAGGCGACAACGACGAGGAGATTGACTACAACCTCAACTTCACGTTTAACAAGGCCCAGAAGCGTGAGGTACGCGCAGCTCTGAGCAACACCTTCGGCTTCGGTGGACACAACGCCTGTGTAGTATTCAAGAAGTATGCTGAATAATTACATCATTGACCGTATAAGGCTCCCTTTCCGGAAGGAGAAGGAGCTTTTTTCTTCTCTTTACAACATATTAGGATTCTACCCAAGGAAGATTGAACACTACAAGATGGCGCTTATGCACAAAAGCGTGGCAAGGAGAAATGCCAAAGGAAGACCGGTGAACAACGAACGGCTGGAATTTCTCGGAGATGCCATACTTGACGCCGTTGTAGGAGATATCGTTTACAGACACTTCGACGGTAAACGGGAAGGTTTCCTTACCAACACCAGAAGCAAGCTCGTTCAGCGCGACACTCTTAACAGGCTTGCACAGGAAATGGGTATCAACCAACTGATACTCTCATCCGGGCACAACAACTCCCATAACAGTTATGTTGGAGGTAATGCCTTTGAAGCATTGGTTGGAGCCATTTACCTTGACCGTGGCTATGACGCTTGCATGAAATTCATGCAGAAGCAGATTCTACACAAGCTCATCAATATAGACAAGGTGGCTTACAAGGAAGTGAACTTCAAGAGTAAGCTCATCGAGTGGAGTCAGAAAAACAAGGTTAGACTGGAATTTAGGCTCGTCAGCCAAGGTAAGGACAATACCGGAAGTCCGACCTTTTGCTACAAAACAGCCATTGAAGGTATTGAGGGATGCACAGGAAAGGGATATTCAAAGAAGGAAAGCCAGCAAATGGCTGCCAAGGAAACCCTGAATCGACTGAAGCGCGAACCACAATTCATCGACTCTGTGTTTGCTGCAAAGGCAAATAGAACAAAGATGGAAGAAGAGCCTGTACAGAATGTACCCGACACCGAAGAGAAGAATGATTTCATCATCACCTCTGAAAAAAGCAGCACAACTGAAGTAATGCAGGACAGCCCTATGAAAAACCAAGCTGCCGAAATGACCGAGAAGGCATCACAGGTAACCGTCACACACGATGAGTTCGACCTCTCCGACATTACGGCAACACCGAAGGAACTGTCACGTGAAGACATAATTGCAGCTGCAGAAGCAGCTGCCTTCAGTGAAGAATAGATTGAAGAAGTGGCGGTTTGACAACGTTGTC
>JALFCG010000087.1 GCA_022771265.1 Prevotella sp. | reverse complement strand
TAGGCCAAGGAGATCGCCCTGCTTGCCCAGCAATTAGGCGTGGCCTTATAATTGAAGTGCTTTTTTCAAGAAATATTTGCAGTTAGACAAAATGTTAGTATCTTTGCAAAAGCATATGTAATCTTGAATTAACTCAAGATATAGGCACTTCAGCCCTTACTGAGGTGCTTTTTTCGTACCTGAACGGAAGGATAGAGCCGGAGAGTAGCAAACTGAAGCCCCCGAAAGTTCTTTCACGAGTTAATTCATACATATGCAAAAAAAGAAAGAACGTTTCTATGCAGGCATCATGATGTTCATAGAGGTCAGAATGCCAATCCTTATCAAGGTCAAGGGTTATACACGCATCCGCAACGGTAAGGTAGAGAAGGTTCATTCATACTACAGGATCGTTAAGGGGCGTTAATGTCATGAGTTTCCAAACATTTTGTACAAATAATTGCTAATTTATTGATATTTGGGTCATTAACCTATTGTTTGTTTTGAATTTAATTTGTATATTTGTACAGTTTAAGAGAAGCAAACAATGTCACGTCCAACAAAAGAGGAAAGTATCTATAGGGTATCCATCCATAAGAACGGAGGGTATATGTACGCAGCCACTCATCCATATACGGTTGACGAGAATGGGAATCGAAAGTATGTTTACTGCCATTGGGGCGTTGTAGACGAGAACAAGAAGTTCATTCCCGGGAAGCGTTATATCTTTGCCAGTCTGGAGGAAAGGGAAAGACTTATCTTTCCTGATGACTGGGATATGAGTGAAGCCAAACGTCTGTCCGGGGCCAAGCAGCCAGGCCGTCCTGCTTATACCGACGCGGATAAGAACAGGTTCTATGGTGACATTTGGCTTCTTGAGCAGGTAGCCGACAAGACCGGTCTCCGCTCCGACCTCAAGCAAGTGTTCGAGAACAACGAGGAGGTTGTAAACAGCATTCTTACTCTTGCATACTTCTCCGTGTTAACAGGTTACTCTTACAATAGGGTGGCAAGGTGGCAGCGTATTGAGCGCACTCCATACTCAAAGGAACTGACGCCATCCGCCATAACGTATCTCACGCAAAGTATAAGCGAAGAGGAAAGGATGGCTCTGTTCAGACTACGAGCCGCAAGGCTTAAGGATAATGCCGTTTGCGCCGTGGACTCAACATCGAGATCCGCCTATGGCAGTTCTCTGGCCGACATCAAATGGGGTAAGAATAAAGAGGGCATAAGCCTACCCCAGACATCGGAGGTTGTAGTGTACTCATTGGATGACCATATGCCTGTGTATTACAGGACCTTCCCGGGCAATATTCCCGACTCCAGAAGTGTAGAGACACTGCTTACCGACCTTAGACACGCCGGGTTCCCGAATGTGGCGCTACTCACGGACAGGGGTTACGAGTCAATCCAGAACCTTGAGCGATACATACTCAGCGGTCAGAAGATGGTAATGTGCGTGAAAGTCGGCCAGTCGTTTGTCTTGAAGCACATCCTTGAGTACGGCGACTTTGCCGGTGCCCCTGAGCAGATGTCCATTGATTTGGACACCAAAGTGTTCTACAAGCAGTATGACATTGACTACCGTGTCAACGGAAACGGAGAGACCGTGCACAAGGCCGACAAGTTCAAGTTGAACATTTACTTCGATCCGATGAAAAGGGGCTCTGACATCACGAACCTCAGTACCGAAATTGAGATACAGCGCAGGGCTCTTCAGGAGATGAAGGACAATAAATATCCACTTGATGACGATGTCACCATTAAAAGGCTATACAAGTGGTTCACAATCGATTATAACCAACAAGACCGTCTCATAAAAGACTTCTCCCTCAATGAGAAGAAAGTCAGCAATGCCCGTAGGGCATCAGGCTTCTATGCCATTGCGACGCTAGGAATGGACATGACTGCAATGCAGACTTGGGAATTGTATGGACTGCGGGACGAACAGGAGAAGTACTTCCAGCAGATGAAGAGTCAACTCGGCTTCGACCGTCAGCGCAACTGGTCGGAAGAAGGCAAAACAGGCAGTCTGCTGATCCTCTTTGTCGGACTCATCCTGAGCTCGTATGTGCGCCACATATGGAAGTCAACAGACCTGCATCAGCAGTTCTCATCCACCCTTGAGGTGCTTGATGAGATGCGCTCAATAAGATGTGTGGAGCACACCGGAAAGGCAAAGCATATCACCCCGTTTGTCGGTGCTCAGATTG
>JALFCG010000152.1 GCA_022771265.1 Prevotella sp. | reverse complement strand
ACACATTGCTGATGTCGGTTGAGTTGTCGAAGTTTATGGTGATGGCGCTTTGGGCATTTCCCATAGCAGGAACGCTGGCATGGAAGGTTAGCACACCATCCTCTGGGAAGTACTTCTGGTCTGTAATGGAGATGTCATTGCTAGTAACTGATGTCACCTTCTGATCTTTATAAAGAGGCACAACGAAGTCTATCTCACGTACAGTAGGACGGTTCTCGTATGCCTCAGTGCACTGCTGTTTGAGGGAGATTATGTGGCTATCGCCCTCGTACTTGCCACTGAAGGTGATGAGTTCATACTTGTCGCCTACCTGTGCCGACTCGTGATCGTCGTCATAGAGGGTGAAATCCCAAGCATCTCCTTGGCCGAGTGGATATACTACCTGCAGTCTGCCTCGGTTGATGTTCTCTATGTTGCTATATTCGGTCTGGGCATAGTATGGAGTGAATGTGCCACGGCGTAAATACACAGGCATATCGAGTTCTATGTCAGCGAAGTTGATTGTCTGGTTGCCTTCATAGGTTTTCAAGGATGTCATTTCCATCCATTCTCCCGAAGGAAGTACCACCTTGCGTCCTATAGCATCAGGTTCCATTATTGGAGCAATCAGCATATTAGGCCCGAAGAGGTATTCATCATCAAGTTCGGCGATATCCTTCTCCTCATCAGTGTAGAAGTTCACAGGTGCTGTGATAGGAGTGTTCTGTGTGGTGTTGAGCCATGAAAGCGAGTAGATGTATGGCAGCATCTTATAGCGCAAAGCGAGATAGTCGCTGATGATGTCGCGATACTCATTGTATTCTGGCTGATAAGGCTCAGGCAGATGCTGAGCATGGGTACGAAGCACAGGGGTGAAGATACCCATCTGGAACCAGCGCATATAGAGCTCAGGATTGATTATCTTCTCATCCGTATTGTCTTGGTCGGCTACGAAACCGCCAATGTCGCTGCTCAGATAACCAAGACCAGACATGCCGCCATTGATGAGTGCTGGCACCTGGCACTTCATTCCACTCCATGTGCGTGCAATGTCACCTGTCCAAGGGAACGTAGCGTAACGCTGCATGCCGCTTGTACCAGAACGTGGGAGGAAGATAGGACGTTTGTTTGGGTACTCTTGCTTCCACTTGTTCCATAAACCTTCTATCCACTTCTGTCCGAACTCATTGTGCGCCTGAAGATGTGTGGAGCCGTCAGCATGAATGGTACCCTCGGTAATCATTTCAGGTTCGCCAAGGTCGAGCCACCATCCGTCAACGCCCTCTTCGGTACGTGCCTTATAGAAATTCCAGTACCAATCGATGGAGGCAGGATTCATGAAGTCGATGAGGCCCACCTTGTTGTCGCTCATCCATGTCATGTTAGGACATTCCGGGTCGGCAAACAGCCCAGCATTGAGCAGCGGCAGGTAGTTTGTAGATTCTTCAGCAAAGTATGGCTCGGTGATGATGATGGTGTGTACGCCCTTCTTCTTGAAGTCTGTCATCATCTGAGTAGGATTAGGCCATTTAGGCTTGTACCAGTCGAGGTTGCCCATGCCATTCTGTTTCTCGCCTTCCCAGAAGAGGTCGAGCGCAACACCGCTGACAGGCATCTTTGCCTGTTCGAGAGAAGCGATAACACCTTCTGTCTCCTCCTGTGAGTGGTAGCCGTAGCGGCTGCTAATGTAGCCGAGTGCCCAGTAAGGTGGCAGTTCGTGTGTACCAGTCAGTTCACCGTATGTCTTCATCACACCTGCCTGAGTGCCGTCCTCGCTGCCCACATATACGTAGCTGATAGGAGTAGGCGACTGAGTGGTATAGCTGATGCCTTCCATACTTGATGGCTTGATGGTTGCATCGATATAGTGGTCTTCGAAAAGTACGCCATAGCCATTGGTCGATACGACGAAGGGAACACAGATGTTGTTCGGATCCTTATGCTCCTGATCCCAATTGTACTTTTGTGTGTTGTTCATTCGCAGTGTCTGTCCATCTACACTACCAAAGCGACCGTTGTAGCCGCCACCATAGAAGCCGTTTTCGTTTTGTGCGGCGAATGTCACGGTTTTGGTAGCCGAGCCATTGTCAAGACATGTCTTCTCACTCAATCGCACCACTCCGTTATCCTTGAATGAAAGCAGTGATGTCTGCTTGTTGACTACTACTGACGAATTGCCGTACGAAATCACCAGCTCTGCATCATCGTCTGACACGGTCACACCATCCTTTGCAGTGCCTGTCAGTGTTATAGACGGACGCACATCTGCCATGGTCTTCCCCTCTGGCAGGGTCGTTACTTTCCAACCATAGTCAGTATATCGCTGTATGACCAACTGTCCTTTGTCGCTATTGATAGTAACTGTACCGCCATCGGCAGTGTAGCCTTTATAGTTGCCCATCTCCTGGGCAAACACTGAGAGCGCGAAGCAACTCAGCATTAGACAAATTACTCTTTTCATATTTATTGTCTTTTCATTTTCTTATACTAGTGATGCGATATTTATAGGTTCTTTTTAACTGCTGCAAATTTACATAAAAATCCCGAATTATAAGCCAGTTGAAATAAAAAACAAATGTCATTCCCGAAATTTCGCGTTGTTTTATAAGAAAATGTCAAGTCCGCCACAGATTCTTGTCCTATATACGTGCTCTTTCGTCACAATTTTGTATATTTGGGGTGTGTCTTGTCGTCACCGCCGAACCGTTATCTTTTTAATGTCTTTTTGTAAGAAAGAGACTATTTCATAAAGATGCTTTAACTTCTCATCGTCATGTTCATATCTCTTGATATCTTTCTTGAATCGAGTGGAAAACCTGATTTCATTCATATACCAAGAGACTTCTTGAACGATTCGAAACTGGAGCAATCTGCAACTCCTGCGTATTCTCCTCTCATACTTTCCTCAACTGCCTCAATGGTTTCCTCCTTGGCATAGTTTCTGAAAAGCTCATATTTCAATTCTATTGCTGTCATAGCATATAATTTTTAAGGGGGCCCTGCGATTCACTATTGCATTGAGAAGTTCACGTTAGCGTATTCCTTACCCAAGGAATGAATCTGTGAAACTATCTTTGTCTCACATTCCTTGGAAGGTTTCATAAAACCATTGATGAACTGGTTGAGCATTGCGGGGCTGATGTCCGACATTCGCGCCACCTCGTCAACGTTAAGTTCCTTGTGGGTAAGGAAGAAACGCTGCAGTGGGGTGGGATCTGCATCGTCGTAAGAGAAACTGTCGAAACTGATGTCAACGTCGAGGTTGCGCCAGTGGTAGCCCCCGAAGCCTTTCCTGTAGGCGTTGCGTTCCTCATCCGTAGCATCCTTTAGTGCAGGATACCATAGAAGTGATTGCCTCTTCACCTCACCTTCATCTGTCTCTGCGTAGATATACTCTTTGTCAAACCAAATCTTCTTCATGACTATTCCTCCTATATCTTGAAATATTCTTTCCAACGTGCAATTATTATGTCCTTATTCTCCTCTATCGTCAACTCGATTTTCTTTCTGTCACTTGCCTTTATACCATGAGTTTCCTTCAAGACGAATGTGTCTTCTGCCAAGACATACTTGGCATATCCGTCATTGCCTTCTACATGAACATGAATAGGCTCGTGTTCCCTACTGTAGAAGAAGAACGAGTAACCGAAAAAGCGAAATAGTTCTGGCATAATTCTATTTTTGGTGCAAATTTAAGAATAATCTATGAAACCACCAAACATTTGGCGGATTTTCTCGTCTTTATTTTCGGTATGTAATCAAGTTAAAGAACGCCGAGAAAGTTCTTCAGCGTTAGCTCAAGAGCGCCCCTAATATTTCAATTTTTCCACTCTCCACGCCCTGTCAACTGCCCTTAACTCCACACGCTGGCTGTCCGCACTGAACTCACATTCAAGCGGAAAAGTGACGGATGAACAAACAATCTATGCCATTAATGCCAGCTATTATGCCATTAAGAAATTCGCGAATGTGCAGTTGAAGAGGAAGAGAGATTTTTATTTATTTATTATATTATATATATTATAATATATATAATATAATAAATAAATAATATAAATAAACAACAAATACCTTACATTCCAACTTTTTCTTAATGGCATAATAGCTGGCATTAATGGCATGAAAACGACAGAATCGTTAAACTGTGTTAACGGCGGAAAATTAATTATGCAATTAATTGCATAATTAAAAATTTTGTTGTACCTTTGCATCGTGAAAAGTTTACAACAGCGCGCTA
>JALFCG010000062.1 GCA_022771265.1 Prevotella sp. | reverse complement strand
GGTCCCACCTCTTCCCATTCCGAACAGAGAAGTTAAGCCCGCCTGCGCCGATGGTACTGCAATGCAATGTGGGAGAGTAGGAGGCCGCCTTCTTTTTAGACTTGGAAGTCCCGAGGATAGCAATATTCCCGGGACTTCTTTTTGTTTTGTAGTTGTGCTCGCACACAATTTTTGTTGGTAAATATGTTTTTTAATCCTTGTTTTATATCAATTAATAGCTAAAATATTGATTTTCAACACTATAAAATCATTAAATTACCTAAATTTATTTGGTTACTTGATTTTTTATGCCTAACTTTGCATCCGAATTCAATAGGTGACGCAAATGTCTCGAGTTGGGACGGTCATACTTAAGTAATAACTGGAGTAGAGTGATGTCGTATTGAATACACATCCTCACGGTCTTTGGGTAAGACTAATACTCCTAAAATATTTTGTTATGAATAGATTATTTAGATTGGTATGTTTAAGTTTATTTGTTTGTTCAGCAATGCAGCTATATGCTGTAACTGAAAAGGTAGAAAGAAAAAAAACAGGATTCGATTGGGAACCGGTGATGAAAGCCATCATACAAGTTGAGAGCGAAGGAGACTCAAAAGCGGTTAGTGGAAATTCTTGTGGAGCAATGCAGATTACTCCCATATTAGTAAAAGAATGTAATCGTATTCTGGAAAAGCAAAACAGTAAGAAGAGGTATTCACTTAAAGACAGATTCAGCGTAAAGAAGTCTAAGGAGATGTTTCTGCTTATTCAATCCCATTTCAATCCAACGAATAACGTTGAAAAGGCAATCCGTTCTTGGAATGGAGGCATGCGTTATAGTGTAAAACGCACTCAACGTTATTATAATAAGGTGATGAAAGAACTAAAGAAATAGTATATTGCCAACTGCCATTTGAAGGCAGTTGGCTTTTTTGTCAATGATGGTGGCGATAATTGTCACTTACCGATATTCACCATTTCAACAGGCTGTTTTTTCTCCTTGTCGAGTGGCGCTGACCGATATTTTACTTTTGTGAAGTTGATAGCTTTCAAATCTATGCAACGAATGGTGCTGTTGTACATCGTCCTGTAATAGATTCGCCTGTTGGCAATGTCTGTTGCCACGGTCCACTGTGTCGCACTCGGGAGGTCAGGCACTGTCTGGATTTCAGTAAACTGTATTCCGATAGGAATGTCGAAATTGTTGAGAATGTGAAATGCTTGCATTACAGCTTTTTCACCTGTCGCTTGTTTGGGAGATGCTGCTTGGAAAAACGCAGCGCGAACGAATCTTGATGGAGGTGTCATATCACCAGGAATACCGTGAAGTCCTCCGCCTCCTCCGAAAGCGGTCAACGTAAGTTCACCAATCTCACGTGAATAGATTGGTCCGGCGAAGAGATTGGTGTAGTTGTTTAGATTGGTCAAGTGCCAATTAAACCCGGGAGAATTGGTAAGTACGCCAAGTTTGTTTTCATAGAAATGCAGTTGTTTTCCAACAATCTCTATGACTACTTGTCTGCCGTTGGGTTCCGTGACACGCCAATGCACGGTTGAACCTCTTGGGTCAAGCGTTACGATATGAATGTTGTACATGGCTTTTTTCATGTCGTTGATTGACTGGAAATTGCTCAGAATCCAAGAAACCAGCTGCAGGTCGCTCACCGTCGATTCCTTGTAAGCTTCGTTGTACGACTCATATTCGCCGTAGGAAGGGAAATAGAAAAGACCTGCGGAAAGGCCAGATTCATTGATTCCCTCAACGACAAATTCCTCCTTCTCTACCGCCAGTCCGACATACCCGTAGCGTGCCGTGAACATCATGCCGTCCTTACTCCCGGACGAAGTGTAAGAACGTTGTGAATAACCTCGAGGCACGATAGTGTAACAACTGCCCAAATCGTTGCCTGCCCATTCTATGGTGCGTGCTGTGACAGGAGAACCGTTAGTGGTTCTTAGAGTGATGCCGGTACAAGCGTCAGCCTTTAGCTGAAAAGACAATAAGACAGCAATTGCTGTCATTCGAAATAATTTTTTCATGTTTACCTCCTTTTAAAATGATGTTTATTACCGTTGCAAATATAATGAATAATTATTGTCGTTGTTCTTCTTCCTGTCCATTATTATGCAATATTAATATTTCTGAGCCATTATTTGCAGAATTGCCCATCAGTGCTAATAGAATATCGGATGACGATTGTTTTTTTTTATTTGTCACAAGTACCAAATACAACTTCCTTGCGGCTAACAAGACCGCCATAGGAAAAGTGTTCCCCTCGACGTTGGACATGGATTACAGGTTCAAGTGGTGGATAGAGAACACCGGATCGTACTATATCCTGTCAAAGTATAACACGTCAAAGCGGGGGCCGATGCTGAAAGTGTCGGAGATGTATCTTATACTGGCAGAGACAGTCTCGTCGGTCTCGGAAAAGGAAGAGTGGCTCAACACATTGCTATATCATCGCGGACTGCCTAACGAGAATCTTTCCGACGTGGATGTCAATAGTCGTCTGCTTCAGGAGTATGCGAAAGAGTTTATCTGTGAAGGTCAAATTTTCTTCGCCTACAAGGGTTTGAATTGCAACAAGACTCCCGTCACCAATACCACAGTGGCTGACCCGGAGACACCTATAAATTTAAGGCGGTCGATACTGCGACAGGCATATCAATCTTTCACGGCTAAGGTAAAAACCGGACGAAAAAAAGCCGCAACAAAACTGGAAACCAGTCTGTTGCGGCATCTTTGTTGCGGAGGCAGGATTCGAACATGCGACCTCCAGGTTATGAGCCTGGCGAGCTACCAACTGCTCCACTCCGCGATGTTATTTCTCAATTGCGGGTGCAAAGGTACAACTTTTTTTTGAAACGTGCAAGGAAATAGCTCTTTTTTTTGAAAAAAGGCGAATAAAAATCATTTTTTGTCGTTTTTATTTGCTTATTTCAATAATAATATCTAATTTTGCACACGACAATAGTAATGTGCAATTGATTAATGTTATAGGGAGAACTGCTGATGTCCATATCGAAAACAAGACAAAAACTGGTTGATGTCGCTCGTCAGTTGTTTGCAAAGAATGGCTTTGAGAATACAACGATGAATGATATAGCCCTTTCTTCAGGGAAGGGGCGTCGTACGCTTTACACCTATTTTAAAAGTAAGGAAGAGGTGTATTATGCGGTCATTGAGTCAGAACTGGAACGTTTGTCTGACAAGCTGGATGAAGTAGCTGCAAAGAAAATACGCCCACAGGACAAGATTATCGAGCTGATATACACCCATCTGAGCATGATTAAGGAAACCGTGGTGCGTAATGGCAACTTGCGTGCTGAATTTTTCCGGAATATATGGATGGTTGAGAAGCAGCGCAAGAATTTCGACGAGGACGAGATTGAACTGTTCCGTAAGGTCTATTCCGAAGGAAAGGCTGAAGGAGAGTTTGACATCGAGAATGTAGACTTGGTGGCTGACATCACTCATTATTGCATCAAGGGTCTTGAGGTTCCTTACATTTATGGTCGTTTGGGGCATGGCATGACGGAAGAAACGAGTAAGCCTCTTGTTGCCAAGGTAGTGTATGGGGCTTTGGGAAAGAGTCTTATTAAGTAAGGTTAATACAGTAATAAAATATTTAATACAAACAAATTATGAATTCAAAAGGATTGTTATCTGGTAAGACTGCCCTCATCACGGGTGCAGCACGCGGTATCGGAAAGGCCGTTGCCTTGAAGTTTGCTCAGGAAGGGGCTAATATCGCATTCACCGACCTTGTTCTCAACGACGATATGGCTGCAGGACTTGAGGCTACGCGCAAGGAGATTGAGGCATTAGGCGTAAAGTGTAACGCTTATGCCGGTAATGCTGCTGATTTTGCAGAGACCGAGGCTGTTGTGAATAAGGTTAAGGAAGACTTCGGAAGCATTGATGTACTTGTCAATAACGCCGGTATCACAAAGGACGGCTTGATGCTCCGTATGTCAGAGCAGCAGTGGGATCAGGTGTTGAATGTGAACCTTAAGTCTGCGTTCAATTTCATTCATGCATGTGCTCCAATCATGCTTCGCCAGCGTGGCGGCTCGATTATCAACATGTCGAGTGTCGTTGGTGTTCACGGCAATGCCGGCCAGTGCAACTATTCAGCCTCAAAGGCAGGTATGATAGGTCTTGCCAAGTCCATTGCCCAGGAACTTGGTCCTAAGGGTGTGCGCGCCAATGCAGTGGCTCCTGGTTTCATTGAGACGGCAATGACAGCTCAGCTGCCCGAGGAAATCCGCAAGGACTGGATGAAGAAGATACCTCTTCGTCGTGGCGGTCAGGTTGAGGACATTGCCAACGTGTGCCTGTTCCTCGCTTCTGACATGTCAAGCTATGTGTCTGGTCAGGTAATTCAGATTGACGGTGGCATGAACATGTAATTCATGTAATTGGTGAACGATTGATTGGAATAACAATTGGAAGTAGTTTACGAAGATAACCACGTTATCGTGGTCAATAAGGAAAGCGGAGAGATCGTACAGGGAGACAAGACTGGCGACGCTCCGCTCTCTGATTATGTGAAGGCATATATCAAGGAGAAGTATGCCAAGCCGGGGAATGTGTTCCTTGGTGTAACCCATCGTCTTGACCGTCCTGTTAGCGGACTGGTAGTTTTCGCCCGCACGTCGAAGGCGTTAAGCCGTCTCAACGAGATGTTTCGTAAGGGTGATATTCACAAGACCTATTGGGCAATAGTCAAGAACCGTCCGGCTGAGCCTGAAGGTCGTCTTGTCCATTGGATTGTGCGTAATGAGAAGATGAACAAGAGCTTTGCTTACGACCATGAGGTAAAGGACTCGAAGAAAGCAGTGCTTGACTATCGCGTGCTGGCTGACGGCGACAATTATCATATACTTGAGGTACGGTTGCTTACGGGGCGACATCACCAGATACGTTGTCAACTTGCTGCCATGGGATGTCCCATACGTGGCGACCTTAAGTACGGTTTCCCGCGTAGCAATCCCGACGGAAGCATATCGTTATTGTCGCGACATTTGGAGTTTGTCCATCCGGTCAGTAAGCAGGAGGTGGCACTTGATGCACCTTTGCCAAGTGACGTTTTATGGAAAAAAATACTAAATAAGGGTTGATTTTCTTTTTTTTCTTGTCAATAGTTTTATAATATGAGAAAAAAAAGCTACATTTGCAGAAAATTGTACTGCAGATGAAGAAATTTCTCTTTTGGACAACTATTGTGTTGTTGAGTCCGGTGATATTGTTTCTGGTCTTGACAATACTTATATATATGCCTCCTGTGCAGAATTACGTCGTGCAGAAGGTTGCTGGATACATGTCGGAAACGACAGGGTCAGAGGTGACCGTAGGTCATGTGTCGCTCAGTTTCCCTTTGGATTTAAGTATAGAAAAGGTAGGATTTGTAAAGTGTGCCGACAGCTTGTCGCAACAACGTGACACCATTGCCGATGTGAAGTCAATCGTTGCTGATGTCAAATTGTGGCCGTTATTCAAGGGGGTGGTAGTGGTCGATTGTCTGAAAATCAGTGACGCGAAGTTTGACACCGATGGGCTTGTGTCTTCCGTGAGGGTGAAGGGCAAACTTGACGGACTGCTGCTGGAAAGCCGCGGTATAGACCTTATTGAGGAAACGGCGAACGTGGACAAAGTGTCGCTCAAGGGAGGTGAAATTGACATTGCAATGTTGCCCGACACTGTTCCTTCCGACACTACACCTGCTGATGTGAAGTGGCGGATAAATGTCGCAATGGCAAGGATTGACAAGACGAAGGTGACTTATCATTCACTTGGCGACACCACAAGGGTGGAGGCTTGCATAGGCGACTTGACTATTGACAAGACCGACATTGACCTTGGACTCCAGCGATACGGGGTTGGGCGTGTCAGCCTCGCAGGCAGTAGTCTGGCGTATGACAATATGTATGAGCCATATTCCGACGGACTTGATGTCAACCATATTGCTTTGGACGATTTGGCTTTTGAGATTGATTCAATCTTCTATCATGCCCCGAAGGCAAACGTCGTGGTGAGAAAGATGAGCATGAAGGAGAAAAGCGGTATTGCCGTCACCCGGTTATACATGCCGTTGTCTCTTGACTCGGTGAAGATAAGCGTTCCGCGCTTGTTGCTTGCCACTCCTTGTTCGAAGGTGTCGGCTGAGTGTAGTGTTGACCTGACGGCATTTGACAAGCGTAATCCCGGCAAGATTTCCTTAGAGCTTTCTGCCGATATCGGCAAGGAAGACTTGTTCCGTTATGCCGGCCTGTTGCCCTTGGACTTCGTGCGGCGTTATCCCGACGCGCCTCTTCGTCTCCGTGCCTGTGCTGACGGTAATTTGCGACGTGTGGAGATTAGCGACTTTTCCGCGACACTACCTTCGGCTTTCTCCCTTTCAGCAAAGGGCTACGTGCTTAATCCTGTAGAAATGGAGAGGATGAAGGCAAAAGTGAACGTAGAGGCTTCGACAGGCAATCTGGCTTTCGTCAGCAAGTTGCTATCAGCTGACGGGGCTTATCGCATACCTTCGGGAATGAGACTTAAAGGACAATTGGATGCCGACAGCCAGACCTACGGCGCCAACCTGCTGCTTGCCGAGGGTAAGGGCAAGGTGAGTCTCAAAGCCCGATATAATGCACCTGTGGAGTCGTATTCTGCCGACTTGTCGGTCAAGGCCCTTGACCTTCGCCATTTCATGCCGCGTGACTCTCTGAAAATGTTTAGTGGCGATGTGTCGGTAAGCGGGCGTGGTTTCGATATCCTTTCCAAGTCAACCCGTCTCAATGCCAAGGCAAGTATCAGCCAGTTTGGCTATGGACATGTTAATGTTGACAATATCTCTGCCATTGCCGTCATTGACAAGGGTGTTGCTCACGCAAAAATCAATAGTGACAACGCAATGCTTGATGGCGACATCAGTTTTGACGCGCTTATGTCAACCAAGAAGTTGCAAGCGACACTTGGAGCTGACGTGCGCTGGGCTGACCTCCAGATGCTTCGTGTCAGCGAGAAACCGTTGGTGACCAGTTTGTGTGCCCATGTCGATGTCGCCTCCAATCTCCGTCAGGACCATAAGCTGCAGGCTCTGTGCAATGATTTTACTGTAAGGACAGCCAACAAGACCTATCGCCCGGAAGATCTTGTCGTTGACATGTTGACCAATCGCGACACTACTTGGGCAAAGGTCTATAGTGGAAACCTGGAATTGAATTTCAACGCGCAAGGCGGCTATGAAAAACTATTGAAGCAGTTTGGTGACATTGCCGACGAGTTAGCCCTTCACAGGTCAGAACTCGTCATCGACGAACAAAGGCTTCGCGGACTGTTGCCGGTGATGAAACTGCATTTGATAAGCGGTAATGACAACCCCATTGCCAATTTCCTGCGATATAAAGGGTTTGACTTCAAGACGCTGTCTTGTGACTTTATGTCTTCACCGGCGGAAGGTCTTAGTGGTAACGGACATGTCTATTCCATCGTTTACGACAGTGTCAGGATCGACACAGTGCGCTTTAATGTTGACCAGGGTGCCGAACGTGTGAACTTTGGGCTCTTGGTACAGAACAACAAGCGCAATCCGCAGTTCGTGTTCCGCTCGCTTCTCGACGGCTATCTTGATGGCAATAAGGCGGGTGTCGCCTTAAGGTTCTATGACGGGAAGGACAAGCTCGGCATCGACGCTTCCGTGAAGGCGGAGATGCTCGACAGCGGTATCTGTATGCGTCTTGACCCTTATCGCCAGTTGCTTGGCTACAAGCAATTCAATGTCAACGACGACAACTACGTGCTCCTCGCCCGCGACAACAGGGTTTCGGCAAAAGTGGACCTGATTGCCGACGACGGGACGGGACTGAAACTCTTTTCCGAGGACGGGAACCCTGACATGCTTCAGGACCTTACGGTCAGTCTCAACAAGTTCGACCTTGGAAAGCTTTCCGACGTCATCCCTTACATGCCGTATGTCGGTGGACTTCTCAACGGCGACTTCCATGTCATGTTAGACAAGGACAAGAGGATTTCCGTGGTTTCTGACCTTGTTGTCAACGGCATGACCTACGAGCATTCGCCTATGGGAAATATTGGTACGGAGTTCGTCTATCTTCAGGGTGAAGGTTCGTCACATGTGGTTGAAGCACGCCTGCTGCAGGACGACAAGGAGATAGGACTGCTTAACGGAACGTATTACGATGAGGTACAACCGCGTCTTGATGCGACTCTTGACTTCCTTAATACGCCCCTTGACCTCGTGAACGGTTTCGTTCCCGACCAGCTGTTTGGTCTTGAAGGTTCCGCGGAGGGACGGCTAACCATTGCGGGTGCCCTTGACCGTCCTGATGTCAATGGTGAGATTTATCTTAATTCATCCAGACTCGTCAGCGTTCCTTATGGCATGCGTCTTCGTTTCGACGACGACCCCGTGCGCATCGTGGGCAGCAACCTGCTTCTTGAGAATTTCACTGTCTATGCCCATAACGACAATCCGCTCAACATCATGGGAAGTGTCGATTTCAGCAATCTCGACCGGATAATGGTTGACCTGAAGATGCGTGCACGCGACTATCAGATTATCGGTGAGAAGGAAAACACAAAAAGCGTGGCTTATGGCAAGGCTTACGTCAATGTTGACGGCACCATCCGTGGCGTAATAGACAATCTCGTCATGAAAGGTAAGCTCGACGTGCTTGGAAAGACTGATATGGGCTACGTACTTCGCGACAGCCCAATCACCACCGACAACCGGCTTGAAGAGCTCGTGAAGTTCAGTGACTTTAACGACACTATACAGGTAGAGGTCGTGCGCCCGCAAATCAGCGGTTTCACCATGGACATGTCGCTGAACATTTCCACCGGTGCCCACATTATGGCATACCTCAATGCCGACCACTCCAACTACATTGACCTCATGGGAGGAGGCAACCTGCGTATGCAGTACAATATTGTTGAGGGGTTGTCACTCAACGGACGTTACACGCTAAGCAACGGAAAGATGAAATACTCGTTGCCCGTCATCCCGCTCAAGACGTTCACCATTCAGGACGGAAGCTACATAGAGTTTCATGGCGACGTGATGAACCCTCAGCTCAACATCACCGCCGAAGAGGAAACGAAGGCTACTGTGACGGGAACCAACGGGGCGGGACGAAGCGTGAAGTTCGTGTCGGGCATCGTCATTACCCGGACACTGAGCGACATGGGACTGGAGTTCACACTCGACGCACCCGAAGACCTGACCCTTCACAATGAGCTTCAGAGCATGAGTGTCGAGCAGCGTGGAAAGCTGGCTGTCACCATGTTGACCACAGGCATGTATCTTGCCGACGGCAATACTGAATCGTTCACGATGAACAACGCCTTAAGCTCGTTCCTCAACAGCGAGATTAACCAGATAACGGGAAGCGCCCTGCGCACTCTCGACCTCTCGATAGGCATCGACAACACTACAAATGCCCAGGGCGGTGTCCACACCGACTACTCTTTCCAGTTTGCAAAGCGTTTCTGGAACAACCGCCTGAAGATTTCTGTAGGAGGAAAGGTTTCTACGGGAGCGTCCATACAGACTGAGCAGAACAGTTCGTTCTTCGACAACGTGACATTTGAATACAGGCTTGACGACACTGCCAACAAGTATGTCACCTTATTCTATAATAATAACTCATACGACTGGCTCGACGGCTACACGCAGGAATATGGCGTAGGCTTTGTGTGGAGGAAGACGCTGCAGAACTTCAGCGACCTCTTCCGAAAGGACGACGAGGTGGCAGTGCCGCATGAAAAAAAGGAGGAGGCAGAAAAATGAGAAAAATCATCATATCGTTAGTGGCGGCCCTTGCCTTGACGGGTTGCTCCACGACAAGCAACATTCCCGACGACGACCAACTGTTCGTCGGACTGACGAAGATAAAGTATGACAACTATACCTCTTGCGACCATTTCCTCTCTGCACAGGAGGAGGTAGAGGCTGCCCTTGCCACCGCTCCTAACGGTGCCCTCTTCGGGTCGTCATACTACCGCACGCCTTTCCCCTACGGACTTTGGATATGGAATGCCTTCTCGGACAAGGATGACGGCTTTTCAAAGTGGATGGTGAAAAGCTTTGGCAAGCAGCCGGTGCTCATGAGCTGGGTGAACCCCGCCTTGCGCGCCTCCGTGGCGCAGACGGTGTTGCGCAACCATGGCTATCTTCATTCCCATGTCGCCTACGAGAACGTACAGCAGAAGAATCCGAAGAAGTGCAAGATTGGATATAACGTGAACGTCGGCGACCTGTTCACCGTCGATACCCTTGCCTACGTCAATTTCCCCGACGAGGCTGACAGCCTTATTGCCGCCACGGCCGACGAGGCTTTGGTGAAGAAGGGCACACCGCTAAGTGTCTCATCCCTCGACAGCGAGCGCCAACGCCTTTACACTCTTTTCCGCGACCATGGCTATTATTACTATCAGTCAGGCTACGCATCTTATCTTGCCGACACCCTTGGCGCTCCCAACAAGGCATCCCTAAAGCTTCAGCTTGCTTCCGACCTGCCCGGGGCAGTGCTTCACAAGTGGCATATAGGCAACATCCATATCAACATGCAGCGCACCTATACCGAGCGGCTCACCGACAGCTTGCGCTTCCGCTTTTTCTCCATTAATTACAATGGCAAGAAGCCGCCGTTGCGCCCACGTGAAGTCATACGTAACATGAAAGTGCGCCACAACGCCCTCTACAGCTATTCCGACTATCAGGAGACGGCGTCGAAACTCAGTTCCATGGGACTCTTCAGCTCTGTCGATTTCAAGTTCACACCCCGCGACACTACGGTAGCCTGCGACACTCTTGACCTGACCCTCGACTGTGTGCTCGACCGTCCTTACGACATCTACTTTGAAGGAAACTTCAAAAACAAGACTATTGGACGTATGGGACCGGAGCTGAAGGCTGGTCTCACCCGCCGTAATGCCTTCCGGGGTGGCGAGAAACTCGATGTCAACATCCACGGGTCGTATGCCTGGGAGACCCATAGGCGGAATTCAAGCAGTAACTATGAGTACGGTGTCGATGCTTCAGTGGAATTCCCGAGAATCATAGCTCCTTTCTTTAAGGAGTTTCGCGTCAAGCGTGACAAGGACGGAAAGGTCATTCGCCGACGCTTCATCTCGCAGTCGTCAACGACCGCCAAACTCTCTACCAACACGGTCTATCGTCCTGACTACTACCGCATGAACGTAGTTTCCGGCGAGTGGACTTACCGTTGGCAGACATCGCCGACGAGCAAGCACGAGTTCTCTCCGCTGACCGTCAAGTACCAGTTCACGAAGACCCTTTCCGACCGTCTCGACTCTATCATGGCAGAAAATTTCTATCTCGTCGGAATGATGGAAGACATGTTCGTGCCGCAGATGCGTTACACTTACACCTACACCAGCCCTTCCTCCTACCTTCATCCCATACGCTGGGAAGTGACACTTGCCGAGTCGGGCAACCTGCTCTCCCTCGGACTTATGGTAGCCGGAAAGGACTGGAACGAGGTTGGCAAGAAAGTGTTCAAGACCGACTATGCACAGTTCCTGAAACTTGAGACCGACTTCCGCAAGACGTGGACTCTCGACCTCAATTCCCAACTCCTTGCCCACGTCAATGCCGGCATCATCTACAACTACGGCAACAGCGACTATATCCCCTTCAGTGAGCAGTTCTATGTAGGCGGTGCCAACAGCCTGCGTGCCTTCCCCATCCGTGGCGTCGGACCGGGCGGCACTGTTAATCTTGGCGACAACCAGCTTAACTACATCTTCAACAACGGAAACATCAAGCTCGTCGCAAACCTTGAGTATAGGCGACGCCTGTTCGGAGGACTCTCCACAGCCCTTTTCCTCGACGTGGGCAACGTGTGGAACTACAATATCAACACCGGTGACGACCCTGTCATCAACGACTATCTTGAGCCTGGCAACTTCCGTTTCGACCGGTTTTTCCGCCAGTTAGCTGTCGGCACGGGTGTGGGCATACGTTACGACCTCGACTTCCTTGTCATCCGTCTCGACTGGGGCGTGGGGCTTCATCTGCCGTTCGACACAGGCAAGGGCGGATTCTATAATATTGACAGTTTCAAGGACAATCAAACCCTGCATTTTGCCATAGGTTATCCTTTCTGATGAAAATTGTCGGGAAAATCCTTGTCGTTTTGGAAAATATGTATTACTTTTGCAGATGAAAAGGTATAAAAACCGAAATAAAGAACTTAAAATTAAAAAGAATGAAACCAACTTTATTACTCTTGGCAGCCGGAATGGGTAGTCGTTACGGCGGCTTGAAACAGCTTGACGGTCTCGGACCTAACGGTGAGACCATTATGGATTATTCCATCTATGATGCTATCAAGGCTGGATTCGGCAAAATCGTTTTCGTTATCCGCAAGGACTTTGAACAGGACTTCCGTGAGAAAATCCTCAGCAAGTATGAAGGACATGTGCCTGTGGAACTGTGTTTCCAGAGTCTCGATGCCCTGCCGGAAGGCTTCACCTGTCCTGCTGACCGCGTGAAACCTTGGGGTACCAACCATGCCGTGCTCATGGCAAAGGATGTCGTCAAGGAGCCTTTCTGCGTCATCAACTGCGACGACTTCTACAACCGCGACGCGTTCCAGGTGATTGGCAAGTTCCTCGCCGACCTTCCTGAGGGCAGCACCAACAAGTATGCCATGGTCGGCTTCCGCGTGGGCAACACTCTTTCCGAAAACGGAACCGTGGCACGCGGCATCTGCTCAAAGGACGAAAAAGGCAACCTCACCACCGTCGTTGAACGTACCGAGATAATGCGTGTTGACGGGCCAATCTGCTACAAGGACGAGGATGGCAAGTGGGTGCCCGTAGAGGACAACACCCCAGTGTCGATGAACATGTGGGGCTTTACCCCCGACTATTTCGAGCATAGCGAGGCTTACTTCAAGGAGTTCCTTGCCGACCCGAAGACCATGGAGAACCTCAAGGCAGAGTTCTTCATCCCTCTCATGGTCAACAAGCTCATCAACGAGGGCACTTCTACAGTTCAGGTTCTTGACACCACAAGCAAATGGTTCGGCGTGACCTATGCCGCCGACCGCCAGGACACCGTTGACCGCATCCAGTCTCTCGTCGATGAAGGCGTGTATCCAAACAAACTCTTTTAATAATGAATTTAGACCTACTATCTTCCGATGAGCTTGAACAGCTCCGGAATATCATCATGGCTGCAGACAGTATCGTTGTCTGCAGCCATGTCAGTCCCGATGGTGACGCTATCGGATCGACCTTGGCTTGGTCGGAAATGCTACGTCAATATGGAAAACAACCGAGGATTATTGTCCCCGACCAGTTCCCCGACTTCCTGCGGTGGATGCCCGGCGTGGAAACCATAATGCGCTACGACAAGCACTCTGACGAGGCTGACGCCATCATCGCCGATGCCGACGTCATTTTCTGTCTTGACTTCAACGAGTTCTCGCGTGTCGATGCCATGGCATCTTCCCTCGAGGCCTCAAGGGCAAGGAAAGTGCTCATCGACCATCATCTTAACCCCACCGACAAGGTCGATATGTGCATCTCACGTCCACAGCTAAGCTCCACCTGCGAGCTGGTGTTCCGTCTCGTGTGGCAGCTCGGTCTCTTCGACCAGCTTGACCGCAAGTATGCCGTACCTGTCTATTGTGGCATGATGACCGACACCGGCGGATTCACCTTCGCCAGCACGCGTCCTGAAATATTCTTCATCATCTGCCAACTGCTTACCAAAGGCATCGACAAGGACAAGATCTACCGTAACGTGTTTAACGTGTTCAGCGAGAGCCGCCTGCGCCTTCAGGGATATGTGCTCTATGAGAAGATGCACGTGCTTGCCGGAGGAAAGGCTGCCTATTTCACCCTCACCCGCGATGACTTCGCCCGCTTCAACTATGTTAAGGGCGACAGCGAGGGATTTGTCAACCTGCCTCTACAGATCAAGGGTATGCGCCTGAGCATCTCCCTCCGCGAGGACACCGAGCGCGACAACCTCGTGTTCGTCTCCCTGCGCAGTGTCGATGACTTCCCGTGCAACGAGATGGCGGCGCGTTTCTTCAATGGCGGAGGCCACTTCAACGCATCCGGCGGCAGACTCGCCTGCAGCATCGGTGAAGCCGAGGAAATCACCCGACAGGCCATTGCGGCGTATGAAAGCAAGTTAAAGTAACATAATGTCTTTCGTGTTTGCGCTTTTTTTATTACCTTTGCACCCGAATTATTTTATCATTTAACGCAAAAGACAATGAAAATAAAGTTTTTTTCCATCCTTGCAGTTCTTATGACCCTCGCTTTCACCTCGTGTGACGACTATGAGACCTATGGGGAAAAGAAGGAGAAAGAGCGTGAGGCTATCGCTGCGTTTATCTCCGAGAAAAACATAAAGGTCATCGACGAGGCTACTTTCGAGGCAAAGGGACAGACGACGTCCGTTGCCGACAACGAGTATGTCTATCTTGAGAAAAGCGGTGTCTATATGCAGATTGAACGAAAGGGTGCAGGGGAGAAACTTGAGGAAGGAAAACAGGTGAACATCCTTTGCCGTTATACCGAGTACAACATCAACGACGGCTACTACCAGACGGTCAACATCTACTCCTCAACCTATCCCGAGAAGTTCACTGTGACGCGGTCGGGAAGCAACCTTACGGCTTCTTTCACCCAAGGCACCATGCTCAACAGCTACAGCAGCTCGGTGCCGGAGGGATGGCTCGTGCCGCTGCTCTACATCAACGTTGGACGACAGACCACTGCCGACGAGGAGATTTCCAAGGTTAACATCATCGTGCCTCATTCAAAGGGACAGGCTTATGCCATGCAGAGCGTTTATGCCTGCCATTATACAATAACTTATCAGAGAGAAAGATGACACTAATTAAATCCATTTCAGGCATACGCGGTACCATAGGAGGTCCTGCAGGCGACACTCTCAACCCCCTCGACATCGTAAGGTTCACATCGGCTTATGCCACCTTCATTGCAAAGTCGCTGAACGAAGAACGTCGGCCGAAGGTCGTCGTAGGCCGTGACGCGCGCATCTCCGGAGAGATGGTCCGCAGCGTGGTATGCGGAACACTCATGGGCATGGGCTTCGACGTCGTTGACCTCGGGCTTGCCACCACGCCAACTACCGAACTTGCCGTTACCGCACATCATGCCGACGGCGGCATCATCATCACCGCAAGCCACAATCCTGCACAGTGGAACGCGCTGAAGCTGCTCAACAGCGACGGGGAGTTCCTCACTGCCGCTGACGGGGCAGAAGTGCTGGATATAGCTGCACGCGAGGACTTCGTCTATGCCGGTGTTGACAACCTGGGCACTTACATTTCTGACAACGGATTCGACTCGCGTCATGTCGAAGAAGTGCTCTCCCTCGACCTTGTCAATGTCGAGGCTGTCAAGGCACGCCGCTTCCGAGTGTGTGTCGATGTCGTCAACAGTGTCGGCGGCATCATCCTGCCGCGCCTGCTCGATGCCCTCGGTGTGGAATACACCATCCTTAACGGTGAGCCGACAGGGCGTTTCGCCCATAACCCCGAGCCACTTGAGAAGAACCTTCAGGGCATCATGACTGCCGTTCGCGAAGGCGACTTCGACCTCGGCATCGTAGTTGACCCCGACGTTGACCGTCTTGCCTTCATCAGCGAGGACGGCACGATGTTCGGCGAGGAATACACCTTGGTGTCCGTCGCCGACTATATCCTTGGCCACACCCCGGGCAACACTGTCAGCAACCTTAGCTCCACCCGTGCCCTTCGCGACGTGACCCTTCGCCACGGAGGTGAATATTTCGCGTCAGCCGTCGGCGAGGTCAATGTGACCACGAAGATGAAGGAGGCGGGGGCGGTCATCGGAGGCGAAGGCAACGGCGGGGTCATCTATCCCGCCAGCCACTACGGCCGCGACGCCCTCGTGGGCATAGCCCTTTTCCTTTCGCTTCTTGCCGAGCGTGGCGTCACCCTCACCACGTTGCGTGCCTCGCTTCCACAGTATTCGATAGCCAAGAACCGCATCGACCTCACGCCCGGCACCGACATCGATGCCATCCTTGCGCGTGTGAAGGAGATGTACCGCGACGAGCAAGTGACCGACATCGACGGTGTGAAGATTGACTTTGCCGACCGTTGGGTTCACCTGCGCAAGTCCAACACCGAACCTATCATCCGTGTCTATAGCGAGGCTTCCACCGTGGAGGATGCCGATGCCCTTGGGAAGCAAATCATGAAAATAGTGGAAGAAATGATATAATCCCGTTTTGGATATAATCCTTTTAATCGTCTATGAGTCCGTCAAGATTGGGGCTATGCTCCATGTCTTGATGGACAACCGACAACCGGCGAAGACCATGGCTTGGATGTTGGTGATTTACTTCGTGCCTGTCGTCGGTTTGCTTTTCTATTTCTTCTTCGGGCGTAACACCCGACGTGAGAAGATGATCAGCCAGCGAAGTCTCAACCAGCTCACCAAGCGGTCGATGCTTGGCTTCGTCGAGCAGCACAACCTCCACATCCCCGACGAACACCGTCTTGCCGTTGACCTTTTTGTCAACCAGAACTTCTGCCTTCCTTTCAAGGACAACCGCGTCAGCATCTTCACCGACGGACATTCTTTCTTCTCCGACCTCCTTCGTGCCGTGGGCAGTGCCCGCCACAGCATCCATCTCGACTTCTACATCTTCGAGGACGACCCCTTGGGCAATCTCCTTGCCGACGTGCTCATCGACAAGGCACGGCAGGGCGTAGAGGTGAAGGTCATCTACGACGATGTCGGATGCTGGAGGGTCAAGCGCGGCTTTTTCGAGAAAATGAGGAAGGAGGGCATCGAGGCGTGGCCCTTCATGCCAGTGCGCTTCCGGTCGTTCACAAGCAAGGTCAACTACCGCAACCACAGGAAGATAGCCGTTGTCGATGGCTGTGTGGGATATATCGGTGGCATGAACGTGGCGTTGCGTTACGTGAGGGGAAAGGAGGGACGGCCTTGGCGCGACACGATGGTCAAGATTGAGGGTACGGGTGTCTATGGCCTTCAGCGTGCGTTTCTTGTCGATTGGTATTTTGTTGACCGCACCCTCATCAGCAACCGTCTCTACTATCCGCCCATGTCTGGCGGCATCGTCAACGATTGCGTCGTGCAGGTGGTGACGGGTGCCCCTGTCTCGCCGTTTCCCGAAATCATGCAGGGGCTTCTTGGCATCATTCTCCGTGCGCGCAAGTACATTTTCATCGAGACACCCTATTTCATGCCCAACGAGCCGGTGCTCACTGCCTTGAAGACGGCTGCCGTGGCAGGTGTTGACGTGAGGCTCATGGTGCCGGCAAGCACCGATGCTCGCTTCGTGCAGTGGGCGCAACAGTCCTATCTTGCCGAGGTGGAGAGCATGGGGGTGAAGGTGCTTATGTACGAGGGGGCGTTCCTTCACAGTAAGATTTGGGTGGTTGACGACAGCCTGTCGTCATGCGGTTCGACAAACGTCGACTTCCGCAGTTTTGAAAACAATTTCGAGGCAAACGCTTTCTTCTACGACCGTGCGGTTGCCCTTCAGTTCAAGCAGGTCTTTCTCGACGACGAGCGCAACTGCGTTCCTTTCTCCAGCCTTGCCAACAAGCGCCGCCGCCGTTTCCTCATCCGTCTTTGGGAAAGCGTGACCCGCCTTCTCTCGCCGCTGTTGTAAGTCTCACGGTCTGAATATCGAGAAGTTCACGCTGCCGTACGACCTGTGCTCGGCAAAGTGAGGATGCGACGAGAAGTCTTGGTCCTTGCCGTGCTCAAACACGAACACTCCACCTTCGGCAAGCAGTTCCCTGTCGAATATCAGTTGTGGTATCTCCGGCAGCTGTTTGAGCGCGTAGGGAGGGTCGGCAAAGATGAAGTCAAACTGCTGGTGGCACGACTTGACAAACCGGAACACGTCGCCGCGTATGGCGGCGCAACGGTCGGTGCCGAGCTTTGCGAGACACTGTTTGATGAAAGCGTGGTGGTCCCTGTCGGCTTCAACGCTCACCACCGTCGCACATCCCCTCGACAGCAGTTCGAGCGCGATGCTCCCCGTGCCCGAGAAGAGGTCGAGGGCTGTCGTCCCCTCGAAGTCGATGTAGGCGTTGAGCACGTTGAAGATGTTCTCCTTGGCGAAGTCCGTCGTCGGCCGTGCCTTGAATGACCGCGGCACCTCGAAGTGCCGTCCCTTGTATTGTCCTGTAATTATTCTCATATTTCTGTCGGTTTCACTGTTAGCGTCATCCTCTTCCCTTGATGAAGTAGGTCATCATGTCGTAAGGCATGTCCTTCATCTGGGCTATCGGCGACCGGTTGAAGTCGGTGGAGGGATTCACGGTATATACCTTTTTCAGGTATTCCTTCAGCTCGTCCTCAAGCCATTGCCTGTCAGGCAGTTCGCCCACCATGTGCAGCTCGTCGTGGTCGGGGCGCAGCGCCAGTTGTTTCCACACGCTAAGAAGGAAGTAAACAGCGTCGTGGGCATTTTCGGTTTCAAACGTGTTGAAGTATTTGAAACGGTTCTGTCCGTAGGCTATCACCTCCATGCGCTGGTCGTGGAAGTAGGCATAAAGCTTTATGCGTGAACCGAGGAAGTTGCGGCGGAAGAGATAGTTCCACACCGGGGCCGACGAGGCGAAGAACGAGGCACTGCCGTAGCGGTCGATAATCACGTTGTGGAAGTCTTTCTTCACGGCAAACAACATTGCCGCGTTAAGCTCTGCCAGCACCGTGTGCATCACGATGTCGTTGCTTGAGTCGGGATGGGAGTGGCAGAACAGCTTCTGTGCGTCCTTGGTGTCGAAAAGGTCCAAGGGGACGGCGAGGGTGGGTGAGTCTGCCATCACCGTAACTTTCGCGTAGTTCCTTGCCAGCATTTCAGAGGTCTTGATGGCTTCTCTCAGGTTGGCTGCCATCGACATTGTCCCCTTCACGTTGTAAGGCGCGAAGTTGACCGTGGTGGCAGGGTACGTGATGTCCTGTGTGGCAAAAGCCAGCGAGAAGCGGCTGGCGCGTATCACCAGTCTCTGTTTTTCCGTGTCGTTACGGTGTGCGTTATTGTCTGTTGTCGTCATGGTCATTCCCAGTTGCCAATGTTGTCACCGTTGGTGTCGATGTCGCCGAACTTAAGTCCTGTGAAGCGTCCTTTTTTCAGTGCGTCGCTCACCGCCTTGTCCACTAAGTCCTTGTCCATCCCGTGAAGATAGTCGCGGTAGTCGGCGCTGCACTCCATGAGCGTCATCATCCCGTTGTTAGCCTTTCTCACGTTTTTCACCCTTATCTCAAATTTCTTCCCGTCGGAAAACGGGATGAACCTCAGCGAGTCGGGGATGAATCCCTCTGCGGCAAGCGAATCAACCGACCCGCAGTAAACGGCGTGTACCTGTCGGTATCTTAGCTCCGCGTTTCTGATAGCGCTGAGATATTCAATCACCCTTTCCTCCCTCTGTTCTATTCCCCTTACTTCAGCCATCGTCATGGTGTAATACCCCGTGATTATTAGGCTTATCGCGGCAGCGGCGAGAACGAGTATTGTGATTTTTTTTCTGTTTCTTCCTTTTATTCTCATCTTGTCCAAATGCATGATTGTTTGCCGAGGTGCAGCTTATCTTCTGCAAAGATAAACAAAAAAAATGAGAAACAGAACAAAAAGACCTTTTTTTTTCGTCACGCCACCCCAAAAGACCCATAACAAGCCTTTTCATCATAATCATCATCATCGGCAATGTCATTTTCTGACGACTGCAGCACATGTACTGCCTATTAGGGTAAGTTCGAAAAAATCAGTGCTTTTTTTGGAGAAATGAAACAAATCAAACCTTTCAAACTCCCCAAGACTCTATTCCACCACGACTTTCCTAACCGCCGCCGACTTCTGTCCGCCAACCTTCAGCACATAAACGCCGGCTGAGGGCGCACAGATGTCGAGAGTGTTGCCCGAGGCGGAGACTTCGCTTACCGTTCTTCCGTCGGCGGTGTAGAGCGTGGCGTTGAGTTGGGTCTCGTTGGCAGCGAACACGCTGATTGTCCTGTCGCCCTTCAGCTCGATAAGGATGTTCTTGCCGCCGCGCTCGTTAAGTTCCTTCACCGATGTGGGAGCCTCGGCAAGCACTCGCTTCAGGCCAGCCAAGGCGTCAACCTTGCCAGCACCGAACTGCACTGGGTAAACGGCGTTCATGACGTTGTCATCGACTATTGCCGTCTTCATGGCAATGGTGCGCGCCTTGTCAACGGTGAGTGTCGGATCAGCCTCAAGCCAGAGTGCCACCACGCCACTCATGGCTGGCGTTGACATTGATGTTCCAGTGTAGCCTGTGAAGTGGTAGTCACGGCCATCCTTTGTCGTTGAGTAGTATGTCACATCCGGGTCGCTCTCCTCTGTGTTGTAGCTATTGATGGATGAAATGACGTTGGTTCCAGGCGCTGCAATGTGTGGGAATGAGCGTCCGTCGTAGAGTGTTCCCCAGCTTGAGCTTGGCTCCATGTCGCCGTCCTTCACACTGGTTGGGTCAAGCACGTTATCGAAGCCCTTGGTCTCGGTGGTGAGATAGCGTGTGATGTAGTTGCCCACTGC
>JALFCG010000054.1 GCA_022771265.1 Prevotella sp. | reverse complement strand
CTCGTTTCGATGGGCAGCCGTCGGCCTTGTGCCGACGCTACCCCATCCATAACAGTAAACTAATTGAATGTATAATCCCCCAAAACAACAACTCTTTAGTTGTTGTTTTGGGGGATTATGATAGATTAGGCAGTTCGATTGTCATCGTCATGCTTTCCACAGTCCGTGAAGATTGCAGTACTCCCTGGCACACAGACACTCCTCGTTGGTGAAGAATGTTGCCTCAGGCTTGCATCCGGGCTTCAATTCGCACCTCAATACCGATTTGGGTGTCAGCAACTCGATCCACTGGATATAGTGCTCGTTGAGCATCGGATGCTCCACACTTCCCACCCTTACGTGGTATCCATTGGTTGTTTTCTCAACCACAGGGACATGTTTCTCCTGTGCAGCGTCGGTAGTGTTCTCTTTGAGCAGAATCATCGGTTTGCCGCAACACACCAATTCGCCTGCTCCAGCATTCAACACTTCCACAATGTTGCCACAAACGGGGCAACGATAGATTTCCTTAATTTTTGTCATAATGTCTCCTTTCTTTTCGGAGTGCAACGTCGCACTCACGTTCTCACGCTGCAAATATAATAAATAATCAGCCTCTTGTCAATACCTTTATCATATTATTATGTCTATTTAGCAAATATTCATTCATATGTACCATATATTTATTGAATTGTTACATAATTAATATTCTTTCAACTTTTTCGTAAAATAATAGTGTATTATTTATTATAGTTTCGAAACTTTTTTGTACTTTTGCCGTGAAAACAATTTTTCTAATTAAGAACCAAATATTTATGATGAAAACAAATATTCACAGAATCGCTGCCGCTGCCATGGCATTGTTCATGGCTGGCGCTGCAACGGCTAACAATTGGAAGGACGTTGACTATGTTGGAGACGGACAGACTGGTCATAAACTCGACATCTATACTCCCGACGACGGGCAGCCGACTCACAAGGTCGTAGTGCTCATATACGGCAGTGCTTGGTTTAGCAACAATTCCAAAGGCGATGCCTTTAAATCTTATGGACAACAATTGCTCGACGCAGGCTTTGCCGTGGTGAGCATAAACCACCGCGCCAGCACCGAAGCCAAGTTTCCTGCACAGATACAGGATGTAAAGGCTGCCATCCGCTATGTTCGCGGCAATGCCTCGAAGTATGGTCTCGACACCTCTTTTATAGGTATCACAGGATATTCTTCAGGCGGTCATCTTTCTTCATTGGCTGGAACGACCAATGGCGTGAAGACGCGTAAGTTTGGCAAGGTGAAGGTGGATATAGAGGGACAGCTCGGACAATACACCAAGGAGAGCAGTGCTGTAAACGCCGTGGTGGATTGGTTTGGCCCTATCGACATGAGCCGAATGGAGCGTTGCGAAACATATAAGGATGCCAACTCGCCCGAGGCTGCCATAATAGGTAGTCCGTCGGCAAAGAATCCTGATATGGTGCGCGCGATGAATCCCATGTCGTATATCGACAAGAAAGACCCGATGTTCATCGTCATTCATGGCGATACCGACCCAGTGGTTCCTTATTGCCAGAGCGAGTATTTCTCCAAGGCGCTGAAGGACGCCGGTCGTCTTGAAGACTTTATCACCGTGCCCAACGGAAACCATGGTCCTGTGACCTTCAATGACAATACATTCCAGAGGATGGTGAACTTCTTCCAGCGTCAGGCCGGCATGAAGGAGACAAAACTGCCGCGACCCTCGGCTCTGAATATCCGCAATCAGGAATATCCCAGAGTGCTGCAAGACGGCAGGGTGGAGTTTCGAGTTAAAGCCCCTACTGCCCAGAAAGTGCAGATTGAACTTGGCAAGCTCTATGACATGAAGAAAGGTGCCGATGGTGTGTGGACATGTACTACCGAACCGCAGTCGGAAGGATTCCACTATTATTTCCTCGTGGTCGATGGAGTAAAGGTGGCAGATCCTGCAAGCGAGTCGTTCTATGGTTGTAGTATGATGACGAGTGGAATAGAGATTCCCTACCCCGCAGAGAAGGCCGAGCGCTATCAACTTAAGGCTGAGGTTAAGCATGGCGAGGTAAGTAGAGTTCGCTATCAGTCGAAGGTTAATGGAGAGTGGAAAAATATCTATGTATATACTCCTGCCGACTATGCTACAAG
>JALFCG010000177.1 GCA_022771265.1 Prevotella sp. | reverse complement strand
GTAAGGCAGCCAAGAAATAAAAATACAACAATATTTTTATTGGCAAGACATTGAAAGGATGCGTTCAGGTAGTTGCATATGCCTGACCGCATCCTTTACTTTTTGTGCACACTACATAAAAAAAAACAATAAAAAAACAATAAAAACTTGGTCGGATAGGATAAAATGGTTATCTTTGCAACGAAATAACAAGTAAACAACAAAAAATGAGCACTATTTTCGATTTTTCCGTAAAAGACAGAAAAGGCAAGGCAGTGGCACTGAAGGAATATGCCAACGAAGTCCTGCTGATTGTTAACACAGCCACAAAATGCGGGTTCACACCGCAGTATGAAGAACTCGAACGCCTCTATGAGAAATACCATAGCCAAGGCTTTGAAATATTGGACTTCCCTTGTAACCAGTTCGGACAACAGGCACCGGGTACCGACGAGTCCATACATCAGTTCTGTAAATTGACATACGGCACTGAATTTCCACGATTCAAGAAAGTAAAGGTCAACGGTCCTGATGCCGACCCGTTATACGTCTATCTCAAGGAGCAGAAAGGCTTTGCGGGATGGAACATGGAACACCCTCTTGCACATATTCTTGATGATATGCTCCGCAAGGAAGACCCTGACTATGAAAGCAAGGCTGACATCAAGTGGAACTTCACCAAGTTCCTCACCGACAAGAGAGGTATGGTCGTAGCACGCTTTGAGCCTACTGAGCCTTTAGAGAATATTGAAAAGATGATCGAACAGCTATTGGCACTTTAATTTTAACTATATAATCTGAAAATGGAACAAAACAATGTTGAACACGTACGCTGCCTCATCGTTGGCAGCGGACCAGCTGGCTACACAGCCGCCATCTACGCGTCAAGGGCTAATCTCAACCCAGTGGAATACTGCGGACTGCAACCCGGAGGCCAGCTGACACAAACGACTACAGTAGAGAATTTCCCGGGATATCCGGAAGGTGTCGATGGAAATCAAATGATGATGGACATCAGAGAGCAAGCCGAGCGTTTCGGAGCTGACATCCGAGACGGGGAAATAGTAAAGGCCGACTTCTCAAAGGCTCCTTACCTGCTAACTACCGACGACGGTCACTGCCTAAGCGCCGACACCGTGATTATTGCTACCGGCGCATCAGCAAAATATCTCGGTCTCGACGACGAGCGCAAATACAACGGGCAAGGCGTTTCAGCATGCGCCACCTGCGACGGATTCTTCTACCGCAAAAAGACGGTTGCCGTCGTTGGAGGCGGTGACACTGCCTGTGAGGATGCGCTCTACCTCGCAGGACTCGCAAAGAAAGTATATCTTATTGTCAGAAAGCCCTTCCTGCGTGCATCAAAGGTGATGCAGGAAAGAGTGATGTCAAATGAAAACATCGAGATACTCTTCGAGCACAACACCATCGGACTGTTTGGAGAAAACGGCGTTGAAGGTGCTCACCTCGTAAAAAGAAAGGGCGAGGCTGACGAGCAATTGGTGGATATAGCTATCGACGGATTCTTCCTTGCCATAGGTCACAAGCCCAACAGCGACGTCTTCAAGGAGTGGCTCGACACCGATGAAGTGGGCTACCTGAAGAAAGTCGATGGAACCCCACGCACAAAGGTTCCCGGAGTGTTCGTTGCCGGCGACGTTGCCGACCCAACCTATCGCCAAGCTATCACTGCTGCAGCCAGCGGATGCCAGGCAGCTATAGAAGCAGAAAGATACTTGCTAAATAAATAAAGAGTGAAGAATGAAGAATGAAGAATGAAGAATTCTTCATTCTTCATTTTATACAATGTCAAGTAATTGTGCAAAATCGTTGATTATATAATCCGCGTGGCTTAACTCGTCAATCTTTCCATTACCATATGTAACACCACAGGTTTTCACTCCGGCATTCTTTCCCATATCAATGTCAAATACGGTGTCACCAACCATAAGCACATCTTCTTTTTCGGCCTCGCTGTGTTCCATTATCACATAAACCATGTCGGGAGCAGGCTTTGCTTGCTCAACATCCTGCGATGAAACCACTTTGGAAATATACATCATCAATCCCATCTCGTCCAAAAACGACACGAGAGTGTCACGACCACGACTGCTTGCCACAGTAATTATTATACCCATAGCATACAACTCGGCAATCGTCTCTCTTACATGAGGAAATAGTTTTACAATCCCAGGCTTGTTATTCTGCATGAACAATTCCCTGTATGTCTTGTCACACAGGTCAGCTGTCTCATCATCCATAGGAATAAGGTCGGTGAAAGTCTGCCTGAGCGGAAGACCTATCATTGACGCGCAAGCCTCGTCACTCCTGGCTGGAAGACCAAGAACGGACAATGTCTGTTGCATTGTGGAAACAATCAACGACTTTGTATCAGCTATAGTACCATCAAAATCAAGAATAACAGTATTCATTATCGTAAAGGTTTTATATGTAAAAGTTCATTTGTTAAATCTCACCAGGTAAATGGCTGCTGCTTTTTCAAAAAGAGCCTCGCTGTCACAGCGAAGCTCTTTATCTAAAACTAAATTAATCAACCATAAACCTTAACCATTTTGATATCTCATTAGATTTCTAATATGTAATATACACCTATGATTCTTTTAAGACATTGCAAAGATACACAACATTTCCAAACCATCAGTTCAGTATTAGACAAATAAGGTTTAATATACGATAATTGAACGTATTTTCCCCTAAAAATCACGAAAAACAAACATTTTCTCTGCCAAAAGTCGAAAAAAATCATATAATTATTCGTAATTTGAGAAAAAAGCCGTACCTTCGCATCACGATAATTAAACAACTATGAACATAGCCATACTCATCAACATATCAATCCTAGTAGGGTTGCTTACGATAGCCGTCGTGGCACGACACCTCTACCTTCGTAACCAGCGCCTAAAAAACAAGGCGCAGCTAAGCATGCTCTTCACCAGCATCTCACATGAGTTGCTCACTCCGCTCACCATCCTTTCAGCATCAGTAGAACAACTGAAGGACAAGGAACCAAAGTACAACCTCGAATATGAACTGATGGACCTGAACATACAACGGTCAGTAAGGCTGCTTCAACTCATCCTCGAGACCAGCAAGTCAACCGATGGCAGACTGAAATTGTTGGTCTCCCACGGCGACGTGATGCGTTACATCAAGAATACGGCAAAGTGCATCATGCCATTGGTGCAGCAAAAGGGCATACAGATGACCGTCACATGCCAGCCAGAGAGCATGATGGGGTGGATTGACACCGACAAGATAGACAAGGTCATCTTCAACCTTCTTTCCAATGCGGTAAAATATACTAACAACGCCAATGGAAAAGTCGAACTTGTCGTTAAGACAAGCAAGCACTTCGACAAAGTGATAATAGAAGTGAGTGACAATGGATGTGGAATACCCGAGAACAGGCAGAAACACATCTTCGAAATGTTCTACGACGGCGACTACCGGCGGTTTGGGGCAATGGGCAACGGCATCGGCCTTGCCTTGACACGCGATATCGTAGTACTTAACAAGGGAACGATAGAATACGAGTCAAAAGAGAACATAGGCACAAAATTCACTGTTACACTCCCAATAGTGAAAGAAGCATTCGACAAGTCACAAATTGACGAAACCAACAAAATAAACTTCGACAATCCGCAAATGTCCATTGGCGACTTCCCAAAAGTGCAACAACTGCTGACTACCGACGAAATCACCGACCAGTTCAACGACGACTACTTCACCCTGCTCATAGTGGAAGACAACAAGCAGCTGCTAATGCTCATGAAAATGCTGTTAAGCAAAAGATACAACGTATTCACGGCTACCAACGGCAGGGAAGCCTTGGAAGTCATCGGGCACCGCGATGTTGACTTGATTATCTCAGACGTGATGATGCCGGAAATGGACGGTTGGGAACTGACAGAAAGAATAAAGGTCAGCAAGGACTTCGGCCACCTCCCCATCATCCTCATCACTGCAAGGACACAAGAGGAAGACAAGAAAAAGTCGCTGCTCATCGGTGCCGACGATTACATCACAAAACCATTCAAGATGGGAGACCTGCAGCTGAGGATTGAAAACATTATCCAAAACCGCCTGAGAATCCAAAACGACCAGAATGCCAAAGGCAACGACGAGGAGAATGCCATTCCCACAGTTACATCACCCGACGACGAGTTTATCAGAAACGCCAAGGAATGTGTCAAACAACACATCAACGACAGCGACTATAACCGCGACACCTTTGCTGCCGATATGGGCATGAGCGCATCGTCGCTCTACAACAAGCTACGGTCAACGACAGGACTTAACGTAAGTGCTTTCATCCGAACGATAAGGATGGAAGAGGCATGCAGGATAGCCAAGAGCTCTCCTTCTATTCGTGTCAGCGAACTCGCCTATCGCGTCGGTTATAAAGACCCGAAATACTTCTCCACCTCGTTCAAGAAAGACATCGGCATGCAGCCGACCGAATATCTCGACAAACTAAAGGAAGGCGTCAACCCGCAACCTCTCGTTTCTCCTTAACGGATAGAAGATACAAGCCTGCAAACGTAAGACCTCCGTTAAGCATCAGAAGCTCGTAGCCGAAACTGTAGCCAAACGACTGACGGGCTATCTGGTCAACGGCAAAACACAGGCACGGTGAAAGAAGCGCCACCACAGGCACCCCACGCCCTTTTACGTTACGACGTGTGAACAACGCGAAGGCAAACAGTCCGAGCAGCGGACCGTAGGTATAAGAACACATTATGTAAATGGCATCGATGACACTCGTCGAGTTAACCATCCTGAAAGCAAGGATAAACACGGCAAACACTACCGCCAACACTATATGAACACGCTTTCTGAACACCTCGTCGTCAGAACGACGGAATATGTCAACACAACAGCAGGTGGTCAGCGAGGTCAATGCCGAGTCGGCACTGCTGAACGAAGCTGCCACTATGCCTATGGAAAACATCACAAGCACCATATTGCCAAGCTCTCCTGATGCTGCAAACATCGGCAACAACTCGTCGCCCGACGAAGGCAGCTCCACTCCTTCCCTATTGGCAAGCATCACCAGCAGCACACCAAGGGCAAGGAAAAGCAAGTTGGCGGGAACGAACGCAAAGCCATAGGTACACATGTCTTTCTGTGCCTCACGCAGACTCTTGCAAGTCAGGTTTTTCTGCATCATGTCCTGGTCAAGTCCCGTCATCACTATCACAATAAAAATGCCGCTAAGGAACTGTTTCCAGAAATACTGCGTCGAACGTACATCGTCAAACACGAAAATCCGGCTCATGCTGCTCTCACTGACAACATGGCATGCATCTTTAAGCCCAAGCCCCAGTGAACCAGCCACATTGACGATGATGAGCACAAGGGCTGTGAAAAGACATGTTGTCTGGAACGTGTCGGTCCAAACCAGTGTCTTTATCCCTCCTCGACGTGTGTAAATCCATATCAGTGCCACCATGCCCACGACAGTGACAGGAAAAGGCAAGCCGACATCGTCAAACACAAACCGCTGAAGTATTATGCACACAACATAAAACCTCACGGCAGCACCCGTCATCTTCGACAGAACGAAAAACCATGCTCCCGTATTGTAAGAACTCCTTCCAAGCCTTTCACCAAGATAAGAATAGATGGTGGTCAGGTTATGGCGGTAATATACCGGCAGGAGGATGAAAGCCACTGCGGCATAGCCAAGTATAAAGCCAAGGCAGGTCTGCAGATAAGTCATGTCGCTCCTCATCACCATTCCCGGCACCGACACGAAAGTCACCCCCGATATGGAAGCTCCCACCATTCCGAAGGCTACCATATACCATGGCGACTTCCTGTTGCCACGGAAGAACGTCTCGTTGTCAGCCCCCTTGTTAGTCAAGCGGCTAAACAAGTACAAAGCCGCAAAATAAACCAATATCGTTAATACTATTTCCATTCTTCATTCTTCATTTCCCCCATCAACTTCACCGCCTCTTCCACGGTCTTCACATTCTCTATTACCATCGACCGTTTGCCGTTGGCTTCCCGCAAGTTACACCTTCTCGGATTAGCCGCGATGAAGTCAAGCAGCTTGCCAAACGATCGGCTTTGATAGTAGGAACTGTTGGGATTGCTCACGAAGAACAAGCTCATGCGTTGTTTCTTCAGCATAATCTTCTCGCATCCGAGACTCTTGCCAAGCCTGCGCAAGGGCACTACATTCATCAGCTCTTCAGCCACGGCAGGCACGTCGCCGAAGCGGTCAACAAGACGGCTGCGGTAGCTTGCCAGCTCCTTGTCGTCCTTGAGGCTGTCAAGTTCTCTATAGAGCAACATCCTCTCGCTGTCCTTTGGCACATAATCCTCCGGGAAATACATCTCGATGTCACTCTCCAATGCACAGTCATCGACAAAGAAGTCACCAGCCAGTTCGTTTTTCTCCACCTCTTCTTTGTACAAGTCTGAGAACTCCTCGTTCTTTAGTTCCGTAACCGCCTGGTTCAGAATCTTTTGGTAAGTTTCATACCCCAGGTCGGCAATAAATCCGCTCTGTTCTGCGCCAAGCAGGTTTCCCGCCCCTCTGATGTCCAGGTCCTGCATGGCAATGTTTATGCCGCTGCCAAGGTCGCTGAAGTTCTCCAGAGCTTCGAGCCTCCTTCTCGACTCAGGATTAAGTGCTGAAAGAGGCGGTGCCAGCAGGTAACAGAACGCCTTGCGGTTGCCTCGTCCCACGCGTCCTCTCATCTGATGAAGGTCGCTGAGTCCGAAGTTGTGCGCCCCGTTGATAATGATGGTGTTGGCGTTAGGAATGTCAATGCCGTTTTCCACTATTGTCGTCGAGAGCAGCACGTCGTAGTCGTAGTCAGCAAATCCAAGTATGATTTTCTCAAGTTCCTCCGGCTTCATCTGCCCGTGGCCGATAGCGATGCGCACGTCAGGCACATACTTGACTATCATGTCAGCAATGCGCTGAAGGTCGCTTATTCGGTTGTTGACGAAATAGACTTGTCCGTTTCTGCTCATCTCGAAATTTATGGCATCGGCAATTATCTCCTGTCCGAAAGTGTGTATCTCCGTCTGAATAGGATAGCGGTTGGGCGGAGGTGTCTGTATCACGCTCATGTCCCTTGCTCCGACAAGCGAGAACTGCAGCGTTCGCGGAATAGGCGTTGCCGACATCGTGAGCGTGTCAACATTGGTCTTCATCTGTCTCAGCTTTTCTTTTGTTGAGACACCGAATTTCTGCTCCTCGTCGATAATGAGCAGTCCCAAGTCCTTGAATTTCACCTCCTTGCCTATCAGCTTGTGAGTACCTATCAGTATGTCAATCTTTCCGTCTGCCAGGTCGCGCAACAGCTCCGTAGTCTGCTTCCTGCTCTTCGAACGGGTCAGATAGTCAACCCTGACAGGCAAGTTCTTCAATCGTTTGGAGAAGGTCTGGTAGTGTTGGTAGGCAAGCACCGTCGTAGGTACAAGCACAGCCACCTGCTTCGAGTCGCAGGCAGCCTTGAAGGCGGCACGCACTGCCACTTCCGTCTTTCCGAAGCCTACATCGCCACACACGAGCCTGTCCATAGGTTTCTGGCTTTCCATGTCGGCCTTCACCTCGTTGGTGGCGCGAAGCTGGTCGGGGGTGTCCTCGTAAAGGAAGCTCGCCTCCAGTTCGTGTTGCAGGAACGAGTCGTGGCTGAAGGCAAAGCCCTTCTCGTGCTTGCGACGCGAATAGAGCTTTATGAGGTCGCGGGCAATGTCCTTAATCTTCTTCTTGGTGCGTTCTTTCAGTTTCTCCCATTGCCCGGTGCCGAGTCGGCTCATACGCGGCGGCTCACCGTTGTCCTGCGACTTGTATTTCGACACCTTATATAATGAGTGTATGGAGACGTATATCGAGTCGCCGTTCTGGTACATGATCTTTATCATCTCCTGGTAGCCGTCGCCCTGCGGCATTTTCACCAGTCCGCCGAACTTCCCTATTCCATGATCGACATGCACCACGTAGTCACCCACCTCAAACTGCTTTATCTCCTTCAGTGTCAGTGCCACCTTTCCGCTCCGTGCCTTGTCCGACCGCAGGTTATACTTGTGGAAACGGTCGAACACCTGATGGTCCGTAAAAAGACATAGCTTGAGGTCATTATCCGTAAAACCTTCGTGAAGGGTCTTGTCCACAGCCACAAACGACCCTTCCTCCCCTTCCCCGACGATTTCCCTCAGTCGTTCCTGCTGCTTCTGGCTGTCAGCCAGGATGTAGCGGTTATAGCCTCTCATGCGGAAGTCGTCGAGCGTCTGCTTCATGAGGTCGAAATTCTTGTGGAACAACGGTTGCGGCGTGATGCTGAAATGCAGTATGGAGTTTGCCGTGCGTACCGACCTGTGACCGAACTCCACGGTGCGGAAGTCAAGCAGCCGTCTTCTGAACTCAGTTCCGCTGACGAGTTGCGCCTCACGCTTCAACTCGTCCATTATCTCCTTGCGCTCCACTTCCGTCACGTTCTCCAGCTTCACTGCCATGGCCTGTTGCGAAAAGCCTTCCTCATATACGGCAGCCACACGCTCCTCCACAAACTGCATGTCCTTCATGGCAATCATCGTCCCCTCAGGCAGGAAGTTCAGCATCGGCACCTTGTCCTCCGCCGTCTTGCTCAGTTCCGGCACTATTTCCACCTGCTCCCTTCTGTCTCGCGAAAGCTGTGTATCGACCTCAAAGGTACGTATGGAGTCAATGTCGTCTCCAAAGAAGTCGATGCGGAACGGATATTCACATGAATATGAAAACACGTCAAGTATGCTTCCACGGCGTGCAAACTGCCCCGGCTCATACACATAGTCAACCTCGTTAAAGCCATACTCCCTGAGGGTCTTCACTATCTCGGCAAGGTCAATGGTCTCACCGTTCCTCAATGGCAACGTGCGGTCGTCAAGATTGTTTCTCGACACCACCAGCTCCGCCATGGCCTCAGGATGGCTCACGATATACAGCGCCTCCTGCCCCCCGTTGGCATTGATAGCCGAGAGCACCTCCGTGCGCAAAATCTCGCTTGCAGCGTCACGCTGGCCGTATTTCACCGCCCTTCTGTACGAGGAAGGAAAAAACAACACCTTCTTGTCGCCCATTATCTGCGTCAGGTCATGATAGAAATAACCAGCCTCGTCGGCATCGTTAAGCACAAAAAGCACCGTCGCTGGCTTCCTCAAAGCCAATGACGCGAAAACGACCGGAGCGGAAGAGGCGACAAGCCCATCGAGGAAAATGTTCTTCATACTGACATTCCCCACCGCTTTTGCCAATGCCGCCACCTTAGGCGACCTGGAGTACAATTGTTGAAGTTCTTGTATTGTCATCACATGGAATAAGCTGCAAATACAGCAAAACGACTGCAAAATTACTCATTATTGACTAAAAAACAAAAATTATACTGTTTTTATTTTGTTATTTCACCTTTCTTCACTACTTTTGCAGACAAAAAATGAACAATATGGAACTTAAAAGCGACAGTATTGTCATCATACCGACATACAACGAGAAGGAAAACATCGAGAAAATCATCCGGGCGATATTTGCTCTCGAGAAGTCTTTCCACATCCTTGTCATCGACGACGGTTCACCCGACGGAACAGCCGACATCGTAAAGAGGCTCATCAGCGACGGGTTCGCCGACCGTTTGTTCATCGTGGAGCGATCGGGGAAGCTCGGCCTCGGAACAGCCTACATACGCGGATTCCGCTGGGCGTTGGACCACGACTACGATTACGTCTTTGAGATGGATGCCGACTTCAGCCACGACCCCGCCGACCTGCCACGTCTCTACTCCGCCTGTCACGACGAAGGCTACGACCTAGCCATCGGCTCCCGCTACGTCTCTGGTGTCAACGTGGTCAACTGGCCCATCGGCCGTGTGCTGATGAGCTATTTCGCTTCTAAGTACGTCCGTATCGTCACAGGTTTCCAGGTCCACGACACCACGGCAGGCTTCAAGTGCTACCGTCGCCGTGTCCTTGAGACCATCGAGCTCGACAAGATCCGTTTCAAGGGTTATGCCTTCCAGATTGAGATGAAGTTCACAGCATATAAGATAGGCTTCCGCATCAAGGAAGTGCCTGTCATCTTTGTCAACCGCCGCGAGGGAACGAGCAAGATGAGCGGCGGCATCTTCGGCGAGGCGTTCTTCGGTGTCATGCGTCTCCGTTGGGACGGCTGGACACGCCGCTATCCGAAACTACCGTGACAGCACTTTATTTATTAACATTTTAATAAATTCTATTTTATGAAAAAACTATTGATGATTGCGGCAATGATTGCCGCTGCCTTCACAGCAAAGGCACAGTCTGAGGCAGGAACAGTATTCCTCAAGCCTCTCGTAGGTATCAATGTGTCCACCATTACCGAAGGCAATGGCGAATCAAAGGTCGGTCTGGCTGCCGGTGCAGAGTTCGGATATCAGCTATCCGACAACTTCGCACTTACCGTAGGTGCCATCTACTCCATGCAGGGAGCAAAGAACGACGAAGCGAAGTACAACATTGAGTACATCAACATCCCTATCTTGGCAAATGCCTACATCACAAAGGGACTTGCAGTAAAGGTTGGTATCCAGCCTGGTTTCAAGACCAAGGGCAAGATAAATGCTAACGGTATTTCCGTTGATGACGAGTTGGTTGATGATATGAAAGTGAAAGGCTTCGACTTCTCCATCCCCGTAGGTATGTCCTATGAGTTCTCTGATTTCGTCATCGATGCCCGTTACAACTGGGGAGTTAGCAAGATGGTCGATGGTTTTGACAGCAAGAACTCCGTATTCCAGTTCACACTCGGATACAAGTTTGCTCTCTAATCCAATCAAAAAAAATAGGAGATAAACGCCTGTCATTAGCGTTTATCTCCTACTTTCTTCTATAACCTTTTTATTGTTTTCTTTCAAATCCACGAGCAACCCCTTCAGGGGAGCCTCTCCTAGCAGGAGAGGACGGGTGAGGTAGAAATAGAAATATTGTAATGTATCCTCAAAATCCTCACAGTCATGAAGGAATGAAGAATCTACTTCTGTTTGACCACAAGGAGCGATTTTTATAAAATCACATAGCAATTTTAGCAGTTGTGTAGTTTTTTCTTTCCCCAATGTTTTCCTGCAGCTATAAATACAATTGGCAATTGTTAAACTTGAACAATACAACAACACCTTACCTTCTATACCCATGTTTACAACCGTTGCAGCTTCAGCACAATGTTCCCTATGGCATAAGAGATCAATAATAATATTCGTATCTAGAAATACCTTTTTAGTATCCATAATTTATGATTAAAGGATTTCATTTCTATCATAGTCACCATTTAAATCCCATTCAGGAACAGTTCCTTTCAAAGGAGCAGACAAATTGAGAATTTTCTGAAGTTCTGGTCTCAATTCCTTATATGACAAAATCTTCGATTCCACATTATCTGTATCAACTTTATCCATATTATCCTTGTCACGAAGACTTATAATGAAATTTTCAATGATACTACTAACACTAACTTTTCTTTTTGCTGCATAATTTGCAACAAACTGATATATTCCAGAATCTATAGTTATTGTATTCATATTATTCCTTTCTTTATTATTTCGCTGCAAATTTACTCAAATAATTCCAATCCACCAAACAAATCATCAAAAACCTGCATATTTCTATCATCAATCAATAATCAATCTCCATACCTTCCTCCATCCCCTAAACACCGGCTCCCACAGAGCTTCTTCGGGATAGCTTATCGCTAATCTGAATATCCTTTTGAACTTCCAGATATGATACTTAAGCCTATGCTGATACACATTCGGCTTTTTGCTGTCATAATGCCCGAAGTTTCCGATATTCATCATCTCGGCAAGTAACATCTTACCTTCTTTTTCATTAGGTTCGCATATATAATAATGAGCAGGCATGGCAAAGACTTCCTTAAGGACATACATCACGGCAGCTGTGAATTTGGTCATACCAAATGAGCGCAACACAGCCATCACTTCATCGGGCGATTTCACAGAATTGCCTATTCCTTCGCTTGATATACACCTTGATTCAAATTCTCGCTTCTCCTCCCAATCATTATGCCATATCCTTAGTGTATAATAATAATCCATCAACTGACGAAGACCGATTCCTTCGTAAATGTAATGATTATAGATATGACACATTTGATAAACCACATTGAATGAAGTCGTTGGAACAGGGAAACCATACATACATTTATTCTTTGTACATTCATACGCATGGTCAGTAAACCATTTCTGCATACGCCTATTCCTAATCAAGGAACGGCAGAAACTCGGCTTGTAGTGAATTTCTACCTCAGTACCATCAATCAAGGGCGCAACAACATGGTGATATATTGATATCGGCTGTTCATCGATACCAGATAGTCTGTATTGTAACTTTACATATTCGTTTATAGCACTTCTACCTCTATAGTTCACATACTCCACATCATTATTCCCTGTCTTTACTGCAATGTCCAACCCATCCTTCGGTGGAATACACCAAACGTCTATGTCACCAGGCATCCGTCGCATACGCAATTCTTCCGGATAATTTATCAAGTTCCCTTGCCCTTTTAGAATGCAGCACTGCAAGCCATCGTGTTCATACTTCTTTGTAAGTTCTCTACATTGCTTCGTAACCTTCTCATTCTGCCGTTCAATCTGCAAAGCCAATGCCATCCACTGCATCCTAAGCG
>JALFCG010000162.1 GCA_022771265.1 Prevotella sp. | reverse complement strand
ATAGTTCTCCTTGTTATCGACAGTGATGGTGACGAATTTCTGCCTTGTTGACTCATACAGGAAGTTGACGTAGCTTCCGTCATCCGCATATCGGAAGAAGCGCAGATAGGAAAGATACTCCGTAATCTGCGTGGAGCTTGTTGTCGATTCAATCTCCACAGTGCCGTCAACGTCGTATTTCGTGAGGCTCGCCACCTGCATATTGCTTGCGAGGTATTCCGTGGTGTAGTCAGTGCCTTCCAAATTTTCTGCCGCATCCGTGAGCCTTATGGCTATCTCCATGGTCTCGCCGCTTGCTATGGTCGGGTCTTCCGAAGGAATCCACACCGCGAACGATGTAAGCACCGTGCGCACGTAGTTGACCACGTTTGTCTGCACCTGCTGGAGTATGAGGTATCTCTTCGTGAGGTCTGCGCCTTCGGTAGTCGTGTTCACCACCATAAACCTGTTTATGATTGTCTCCGACTTGATTGCGTCGGGATAGCCGTCTGAGCCAAGATGCCCGCTTCCGTCGTCACACGTCAGCCAAGCCGTCACGCTGTGTACCCCGTGTGTCAGTATGCCGATGTTGCTCTTCTCCACCTCCGTCCACGTCTTTGGCGTGGTTGATGGGTATTGCGTCGCTGCGGGTATCATTTCCACGTAGGTATATGTGCCAGTAGAGCCGCTTATTTGCACGTGCAGGTACTTGTCCACCTCGCCCGTGATGGCGAAACTGAGCGGGAACGTGCCCTCGCTTGCCATAATCGGACGAGACCAGTCTTGCATATTCTGCACGGATAGCTGGGTGTATGTGATGCTCGTCCACGTCAGCCATGCCGACTGCGCCGTGGCAATCACGTTGCCCTCGTCGTCATGCACCGTGAACGACGCTCGTACTCGCAACTGTTGCGGGTTGATGTCAGCGAAGTACTTGCCGATGTCAACCGTGTCGTAGGTCTCATCCGTGGTGTCGCGGCTGATGATGTTCTCTGTGCCTACCACCGACCACGAAGTGCCTCCGTTGGTTGACTGCTGAAAGGTGAGCGTACCCATAATACCCGCGTTCTGTATCTCGCTGTTCTCAGCCATGATGCCACAGAAGCGCAGACCAACCTCGTGCTTCTTCTCAATCACCACCACGGGCGAGTTGAGATTGGCAGACGTGTAGAGACGAGCCGAATAGGTCACGCCCTTGTCGGTGGAGATAGGGATGGTGTTGTCGAAGAGCAGCAGGCTTGCGTTGGCTTGCTTGTCCTCCATGTACTTGTCGTAGGACTCCTTCGAGTAGAAGCCCCAAATGTGGTAGAATCCGTCATCCTGCTTGGTCGCGGGAATGACTTGGTAGCCTACCTTGGCTGAGAGTTCCTTTTGCAGAAACTCCCTAACCTCTTGTCCTGAGTGGTCTTGCCACCCTTCTTCTATGTTTATTATCTTTGCCATATTTATTGTTTTTAATCTTTCCACATCTCCTTGTCAATCCAAGGTTTATTGTCAATCCATCGTCCGCTGCCGAAACAACTGCGAACTGCCATCCACACGAGGTTTGCTCCAACGTGCAATGCCGCAAAAGTCCTTTCAACGCCGCTGCTTACATATCGGATAGCGGCTATATTCATTCCTCTGTAGTGTATCATTCCTCCGTAGTCAAATAATAAGCGTCCTGCAATGCGCCCGCAGCGAGTTGGGCTTGATATTCTTCCTCTGTCATAACATAAGCCTTCTTGCCGTATATGCTTACAGGCTTATTCGTTTCCTTGTCAACGGCAAGCTCGCCCCCGATGTAGAGTAGTCCATCCACGATTGTAACCTCACATTTCTTGGCTACATACTGCTTAAAGACAGCCACGGGTATCTCCGCCGCACGGCTTCCGCTTGATTCGGTTGCCGCGGTCGTGATATGTATTCTGTCGTTGTCACTCAATGATGATATGAGTGTAAACAATGATAACAAATCTTTCTGTTCCATATCTAAAATTTTATTGTTTATTGCATTAAACTAACTATATAAGCATAAAAAGCAGACCCTGTGTATATCAGTTTAAGTTGTAGCACATCGCCTTGCGACATTGTTGCATACCAATTATCGCCATGGTTATTGTTGAGTAAATAACAATCTGTGGTAGAATCATGGTACTTGCCGTAAACTCTGAAATTACTTGCTCCGCTTGCTCCGATAATGGTAAGGTCAAGGGCAAACGCACCAGTCGTTCCGAGCACATTGCTGCAATTTTCCCGTGTCGGAAGAATTAAGTTAGTGCCATTACCATTGCAATATACGGTATTGCCTTTGGATATATCTATCTGCCCACTTGTTATTACGTTAAGCTGGTAGCCTTGTATTACCCCGTTTAGACAACCATGACCTGTGCCGTTGAAAGCCACAGGAGTCGCAAGACCTGCATTGTTAATGAAATATATACCAACACCTTCGGATGGGCAAATTCTTACCATCATTCCTTTCGCATGAGAGAAATTAGCCAGCGGCGTGTTAATGTTGGAATATGCGCTAATTAGAGTTGAACCATCAGGTTTACCCCCTTGCTGTATATTAGGAGTCATAAAACTCAGACTCGCTGTAGGTGGATGATTGCTGCCATTATCATACACAGTGTTCATAGTGAACTGCCCGGTTAGTTTGCCGCTATAGCCAAGCCACCACGCAGGTATTCTGTCATTTCCACCTCTCATAAACCATCCGTCACCATTTTCGGTTTCAGGCTCAATCCAACAATTGTTAGTGATTTTTACATTCTGGAATACTCCGCTTGTGGCATTAACCTCACCAGTAACCCTTACTTTCTTGTATTTTCCATCAAGAAGTATTGTAGCATTATCTTTTGAGTCAGCTCCAGTCCAAAACGCATCCTTATCTACATGGAAGCCGCCAAAAGTAGCGTTGTCAGCATATATCACGTCAGCAACGAGAAGGTTATATTTGCTCGCCTGTTCCCATTCGTCACTGGCATCATCTGGCGATTCTTTTACGGGTACGTTTTCGCTTTCGAGGTCAGTGCGGTTCTTTACCATATAATAATAATAGGCATTGTTTGACAGAAATTTCACCATATCCCTGACGAGCGTTCCATTTACATACTTATAAGAGTACCCGCCGTTGATTGTATAATACGCGGAGTTCTTGTCAAACAACCCTCGGTCAACGATTGACATTGATGGCTTGCCATGGCGTACAACAGGAATTGTCAGCACGGCAAGAATATTAGAATTAGAGTCATGTACCTCGAAATAGTAAGCCGCAAGGTCATCTGCAATGGATGTTATGGTCATTTTAGATGGCGAGGGGAATCCGCTATTCGGTCCGAGCACCGTTTTTGTGCCATCATTATTGACATAGTACGCAAAAATCTTATAATCGTTGGATTGTACCGTCGAAGAGCCTGCGGTTTTGTACAATGTCACGGACAGACTATCACCCGATATGATTTTGTTATTGTCATCAATAATTATCGAGGTCATATTAGGTTTGAGAGAGTATTCAACTGCGTTGTCACCTTTCTCGCCCCACTTTGCCCAAATAGTCGGCTCAGAGAATTTACCCCATTTTCCGTATTTCTTGGTGCGCTTCGCAACCCACTCGCATCTGTATTCCTGGCTCACTCCAACAGGATTATCTGTCCATCGCATTGTGGCTTCGCCCTCGCCGCCCTCGCTTGCAGGAGGACAGTAAGCATCTGATTGGAACTCGTCGGTGGCTGACTTGTCTATGAGCGTCGGAGCGGTCTTCTCATCGTTGTTGCGCATATAAACATACTCTATTCCCTTGCCGTCTATGCCGTCTAATACCAAGGGCACGTCGGCGTATGTCATAACACCGTTCTCCGTCATCGTGAACCTCACGCTGCCTAAGTCTGCGGACACCGGCACCGGCTCCGTATATGACTTCTCGCCCTCTGCGTCAGGATTCCCGTCGGTATCGAAGGTGAGGTATGTTATGCTTATGCCCAACTTCCCGTAATCGCCTGGACTTACTTCATAAGCATCGTCATCGGAACTGCGGCACACGACTTTGCATGCCACTGTCTGCGCACTGAATACCGGCTCTCCTGCCGTGTCATGACGGACGGTAACTGCCGTAGGCTCTGTCTCCAAAGTGTATATGTTCGTGTCGCTGAACCTGTTGATGGTGTGTTTCAGTGTACGCTCATACAATATGCCGGCATAGCTGACACTTGCCGTTATGGACAATGGAGTTACTGTATTCATGGCTTCTGGAAGGGAAGTTATGGTAATGACTCCCTTGCCGTCGGAGTTTATCGTCTTGGTGTATTCTGCGCCATCCGGCAAGCCTGCTACGGAAATTCCTGTCACTCCGTTGGTCGAGTATATGTCAACGGCACTGTCGTTGCGCCACGCCGACAAGGTTATTGTCAACGGAAGTCCTACATACGCCCCGTTCTTGGTGTTCCAGCTCACGGCTGAAAACTCCTTGTCCAAGTCCATTCTTATATATGGCTGGGAGTCATGCTTGATTGCCACATGATACTCCTTGCTGATTGAGCCTATACCCTCGCATATTGCCGATATGACTACCGATATTGATTCCGTCTTTCGCATAGCCTCATAGTCAAACTCGGTATCGTCGGATGTTCCCGATATACCGTCCTTGATGTTGTCTATGGAGGTTACGCATATTGTGCCATTAATCAGTTCGGCTGTACAGTTCTTTGGGGTAATGTACATCTTATATGTACCATTGTCGCTATCATCGCCATATTCGGCGGGCACGAGATAATCATTGCCTTTCTTGACATACACTGCGGGACTGATACGATAATCATATTTGGTGTTGTTGGGATTGAGCTTATAAAGTCCACCTATCACATTGCCTGCGTCATCAACAGTGATAACGTCAACGGCATTGGATATTTCAATCGAGTACTGCTTTAGCTCTGTTTTGATATTCTCCACCGACTTTGCGTCTATTTGCACTATCGCATTTCCGAAATATATGTTATCGGGAACGTAGAGCCCGTAATTGCGGAGCAATTGGGTACTGCCATCTTTTAATTTAGCAGGGAAACCGTCAATCCAACCGAAGCGGATTGTGACATTCTCTGGTCGCACTACCCAAGAAGAAACTTTCTCGACTGCTTGGAAATAGAAATGTCCTACAGAAGAAAAATATGCGCTCGCCTGCCTTGTCTCGTCGATGTCATTGGTATATTGCGCGAATTTCATCTGAGCGCAAGGATGCGGAGTTTTGCTGTTTCTAAGTTCATAACGGAAACTACACTTGCCTTTTGACGATTCTATTATATTGCTGACACGGAAGTATGATGTGAAGAATCCTGCTTTCATAGGAAAACCGCAGTCATCAGCCTCTATGTTTATCAAATTCTGATATTCTTCGGTTGTTCCTATATTATTATATATACCACGGCAGTAATCTCCTTCTACGACCGATGCGTAATCGTTTTCTTCGAGATGCAACACGATTATCCTATTGTCAGTATCTACGCTTTCAATCATCCCGTAGCCATTGGTGTTCCACTGTTCGCCTTCGGTTACTAAAATCCTGTTGTATCTAAATTCAGGGGCAGAAATAAAAGACCTTGCATAGATGCTTTCGAATACGGCATTGCCTATCTTGTCTATGCTCGCTCCGCTGCCATACAATCCGTCCATATAAGTGCCGGCAGTAAGTCCCTCCTTAGCCGTTATCACCTCCTCTGACACGAGCCCTTGCAGAAACGTGATTATTCCCTTGGCGGTGTCGGGGTTGAGCTTGGAGAGGAAACGCCTCTTGGTAAACTCACTCACTATCGCCCTTACAGATGACTCGTCAAGACCACCGCCATTACCAATGTTCGTAGCCTTGAATATGCTTCCATTGGTAATGCTCGTGACAGTGCGTGTCAATTTCTGCAATGTACTTTGCTGAAAGTCCTCGCTCAATTTAATGGAGATATTCGGAGTAAGACCCTCTCCCTCCCTTATCGAAAGAGTGTCTATTATCATCGAGAACATATCGGGTGTGTCCTTGCCTTCCTCGGCTATTCCGAAGAACGGGAATTTCATTCCAGCACCAAGTTTCCAATACACACTCTTGGTTACGTCACCTTCTTCCTCGCAACGATCGTAGTTTCTCTGAATGTAGATACCATCCACGCTTGGCTCGTACTCGTGCTTTGTGTCGCAAACGTCTGCGAGTGCCTTGGTCGCCTCGACAAGCAGCTTCATAGAAGCCGCCTGGATATACACATCGGGCATCTCAATACCTATTATCACAAAGTTATCTCCAGCCGCAAGCGGGAAATTCTCGCTCGGATAGTAAGTTTTTAGAGAAGAGTCCTCTGCCTTGGCAAGTGTGAGCCTCCAAGCCTTATATGTAATACCACCTTTGGTATATTCCACTTTCTGAGGATTGTTGCCAATTTCAAACTCCCTTGCAACGCACATACCAGACTTCATAGCTATTCTTGGAGTATCGCTTGTTCCAAAGGCAGCAACAAAATCAAAGCCCATATCTTTGACATAGACGTGGAATGGGTTCTTCATAAAGGTAGATGCACTGCCTTCCAAGTCCCAAATGAGCGAGGAAGTCCATTCTGTATCGGTATCAGGAGTCTGATACAACGACAAGCCAAGATTCCAATTTACGTTCCACTGATCGTAGGAATAGTCAATATCCATAACGAGCAGTGCAAAGGTTATTCTTATATCAGAAGGATTAGTGACAGTAATCTTATCTACCTTCTGTACCTCGGCATCCATGTCAGGCAATTTAGCAATTTCTACCTCGTATTCCTTTGCTTCACGATTGCTTATCTGCTTGTAGTCAGATATGTATGTGCAGATGACACTATCCTTGTTCGTGCTCAAATCCTTGGCATATACCTTTATCCGATACGCAACCTTACAAGTCTTGGTGATGTTTTCGCTTTGGTGTCTGCCCAAGGAATAAGATGCCCTGAACCACAGATGGGAGTTGCTTATGATATAGTTGCCAGCATACTGAGAAGCAATACTCATTACTTCAACCTCTTTGCTTGCGTAAGCACTTCCGTTGTATGCAAGCGAAGAAGAGGTCTCACTTGAAGTCAGACGCACATCGGTATCAGATGCAGTCTGCCTTGTACTGTCGCTCTCCGTGAGTATTCCGTCGCCTACGTTGGTGTCGGTGTCAATGTCAAGTATCTCGTCAACTCGCTCATTATTGCCGTAGTGGGGGAAAGCGGATGAACCCTTATTTCCGTCTTGATCCTCACATAGAGCGGCACGCAACTCTCCGTAGGTCACTTCCTCGATAGAGGGATATATCTCTTTAAGGTCGGCATTAGTGCCGTCCCAACGCATACAATCCTCTCGCAATCCCTCAACGGTATCAAGGCAGTTGTCGTTCTTGTCTATGTAGGCATCGTTGGTGTCGCCAAGTACATCCCTAATCCAGGGATATACCGCCTTGCGCTCCTTATTGTGCTTTGCCTTGACTTCGGGAGTTTCAAAGGTGTCGGGTAGCTGCAAGTTCATCGGGAACAACGACTGAGAAAGGTTGTACTTCTTGTTGTAGTAGCGATAAGGCATATTCTTGCTCGAACCAAGGGCACGAAGCCTTGTTACTATCTTCTGACCCGAATCGGACGTGCGCTTCAACTCAAACAGAGCCTTGCCTTGGTTATCCTCAGAGAGATAACCCTTGCCGTAACCGAAATAGTAGTAGTCACCATCGTTGTTACCCGTAATAGCTCCAAATGTGTAGCCTATATAGATAGTTCTTCCCTTTACGGCAAAGTCTATCTCAAATGTGTTCTTCACCTCTGCAAGGGCATTGGCGATGGTTGTATTGTCAAATGTAAGTGTCTTTTCGTCTGAATGGGTGTTGAGCACTTGCTGACCCGCTTCTTCGTGCGTTGTGGTAGTGTCAACAAGCACTTTCCAACCTTTGTCGGGAAATGCCCTGTCAAGGTTGGCTTGCATCTTGGCGGCAAGTGCGCATACAGGAGTGAGTGTCCGTCCGTTGGCAGTTGTTTCGCCGCAGTATAGCTGGAATTGGGCACTGCCCGTGTAGTTAGTGCCAAGAGCTGCAATATAGTCACCAGTAGTAGGCGTGACATCAAGCATAATGGCTCTGTCAAGCTCTTCTCTCGGAGAGTCCATCTTGACTTGCTCGTACACGAATGCCTCTCCGCTGCCTCCGATATTGGCTCTTTGGCTTACGGACGGGATATAGTTGAGGGTGTAGGTCTCACCACGATACTCACAATAGTCTCCAACGGAAAATGCGATAGGCTTGGAACTCTTCACGGTAAACGTGATGAAGCTCTCGCCCATATACTTGTCATCGGCTTGCCATCTGTCAACGGCATAGCGAACTTTCTCAACTATCTGTCCGTCAACTATCTCTTTATATTTGATATATAGCACCTTTCCAACCATAATCAACTGAATATTAAATCGTTAACCTTATTTTCTGATACAGATGGCTTTACGTCCGTAGCGGGGTCTTCCACCTGAAACTTCACATTAAATTTGGCACACTGCTCATCGTCATAGTCAACATCATAGTAGATGTCGTTGTCTATTGACGTGACGTGAATATCCTTGCGACCGATACCAGTGTACTCGTCATAGATGGCAAGCCTGCCTCCGACCGCACCATCATTGCGCCCATATATGAACTTGATGAACGCTTCGATATTATCTCGCATCTTGGCATCCTCGCCCTTGTATGTGACTTCCACTTCAAGTTCGTATGCCGCAAGAGGTATTTTCTTCGGAATATACACATCCCTTCCGTCCTCGCCAGCCCAATCCCTTACTGCCAACTCCTTCGCCTCTGGGAACAACTTGAATGGAACATCACAGTATATGCCCCACTTTTCAGTGAGGTTTACCACTTCGCCCTTGGTGTATGTTTCACCATCGAAATACAACTGCTGTATGTACGTGTTCCTTAATCCCATTTTACTTATTTTTTCGCAAATTTATAGGAAATGGAAAGTTACTCATTGGATAATCATAAAAAATTTCACCATTTTGCGGAAATTTTTATATTTGCTTTGGCAAATATAAATCAGTATTATTAATTTTGCAATAAAATTTACGATTATGGATAAACTCAATGAAACATTAAGAAACAAGGCGATCGAACTCGGCCTTTGCGACGAGTGGCAGAACGCCTGGAAAGACGGATGGGACAAGAACATCCTCATCCGAAAGTTCTATGACGGGATTGATTTCTGCCTGTCAAACAACTATCCTTCCAACGATTTCATCAAGGAGAACTTTGACAGGACGTTGCTTATATGGAACAACGTTCTTGTGGATGAAAAGCTTTCAATACTCAACGCCAAAGATGCCGCCATATTGGGTGGCTCAAAGGTAATAGCGAGGTATAACTATCGTGCGCACGGGCGCATATATATAAAGGATAACGCCACCCTCGACGTTACCGCCCACAACAATTCCTTCGTGATAGTGCATATACTCGGCAATGCAAAGGTAATTGCACGATGCCACGATAATTCCACGCTTGTATTAATCAAGCATTCAAAGCAGTGCAGAATTGCGTGCTTCGGAAGCGTGGCAGTGAAGGAGGAATATGGTTTATATGAAAATCCATAATTTTTTTTCACCATAACTTTTTTGTGATAACATAGACCAAAGAGGCGGGCAGTACGTGATGTATAGCCCGCCTCGATTTTGTTAAGCCATGTGCATCTTCTCTACACCTGTCGAGAA
>JALFCG010000123.1 GCA_022771265.1 Prevotella sp. | reverse complement strand
TGCCTGAGATGTATCGACCGGCAGTTTGCGAAGCTGTTTTTGCTCCTCTGTCAACTTACGTTCACGGCGTGAAGTTCCGCTACTGGGACGGCGTGGAGCATGAGCCGACGTTTATGTCGGTGCTTACCGCTCCGATGTCGATAGGTAAGGGCTGTGTTAGGAAGCCGATAAGCATTATCTTGGACGAGCTGGTGAAGAAGGACGAGTCGAACCGTGCCCGAGAGTCGGAATGGAAGCAGAAGAACCCTGCGTCGAAGCAGAAGCGCGACCCACGACCAGCGCACATCTGCGTTCAGGTGCTCATCGACAACCTCACCGACGCGGTGTTCAACCAGAGAGTGTATGATGCTGACAAGAACGGACAACGCTTCCTCTACACCAGTGTTGACGAGCTGGACACATTGAAAAAAATCACGTCGAGAGGAACGACGAGCGAGGTGAGCGTGATAATCCGCAAGGCGTTCGACAACTCCAAGCATGGTCAGGAGCGTGTGGGAGCCGACTCGGTGACAGGTATTGCGCCATTGAGGTTCAACTTCAACGCCTCCACGACGAACCGCAACTTCCAGCAGTTCTTCGCCCGAGAGATGACCACTGGAACAGTGACACGACTCTCGTTGGCGACCATCATAAAGCCGAGCGACGCCAAGCGACCTGTGTTTAAGGAGTATGACGCGAACTATTGCGAAGAGGTGAGGAAGCTGACACAGAAGTTGTCGATGCTGTCGGGAGAAATCTCCTGTCCTAAGTGCAACAAGTTTGCCGAACAGCTCTGCGACGAGAACGAGAAACTTGCAGACCTTTATGGCTCTGAGCCTTACCTTGTGTTGAGCTACAGGGCAACGGTGATTGCATGGTTGAAGGGCATGATGCTCTACGTGATGAACGGCGAGAAGTGGACGAAGGACATTCAGGACTACATGGAATGGAGCCTGCGCTACGATCTTTGGGTGAAGATGCACGTAATCGGAAAAATGCTCGACGCTGCTTTCGACGACGAGGAGAATGCAACGTCGAAGCGTGGACCGATGAACATGCTGACGATGCTAAAAGATGAGTTTACGATGGAGGACTTGATACTCGTGCGCAGGAAGCTCGGAAAGTCGGTTGATGTTACTGCAGTGAAACAACAACTTGTTACATGGAGAGGGAGAAAACTCATTGATTTTGACGGTTATGACTCCGTAATAAAAAAGATAAAAAAGTGAGATGACAATTTTTAACAAACAATAAACAATAAACAGTTTTATTTTCAAGCCATACCATTATGAAAATGACATTGGGGGAAGAACTTGAACAATTCCTCTGAGACTGAACATCAAAAAGACGCGCGGCGGATTACTATCCGTCACGCGTCTTGTGGAATATAAATATCTGTATTTAATCTTCAACGACTTGTCCCGGCTCCACGGTTAATATTTCTCGAAATAAAGACGTAGGGCTTCGCTTTTCAGTATCATTCGGCTGGAAGAAAGCGCGTCGATGTGGAAGGACATCGGTAGGCGGTCGATGCCGTAGCCGCGAAGGTGGTTGAGATTATCTGTCGAAGGGTCGTTGCCACCGGCGCTTCTCGGGTCGCTGACGATGAGAGAGTCGCCTTGGAATTGGAAGCGGCAGAGAATGGTTGGACCGTTGCCGCTGAGCTGCAACAAGTCTTTCTGCACTGCATAGGCAACCTGTTTCTCGTGCAGGTCAGCATGCTTGCCGTTGGAAAGTGAATCCACGCCCTGCATCTTCCATACTCCGTCGAAATCGCCGTTCTCAGACCTTTCGAGCTCACAAGCTGTCAGGCCGAAAGCGACAGCCATCATTATCATAAGTATCTTTTTCATTTGAACACTCCTTTCTTCACAACGGTCAATTGTAATCCAAAGTTATCGCCGAGCAGGCTGCCCTTGTCCATGGCTGCAGCAGCCGTTACCTGCCATCCGCTCTTCGCAAAACGATAGGTCGCTTCTGCCATCAGGCTGGCGTTGCGTCGCGGCGATGGGTACATCTGGTTGTAAGTTCCCCATCCTTTCTGCCATGTGGCAAGCATCCGGTAGTCGAGGTCGCCGGAGAGGCTGCCGCTGATGCCGCCATGCCAAGCCACGAAACGGTTGTCCTTCACCTGGATTGTCCCGTCGGTGTTGTAGAGTGGCGACATATAGAGAGGATTGCCCATCACCTGCCCCCAATGCTGCCATCCTGTGAAGATGCCGTGGTTGTAGTAGTTGTCACGGCCGCCGATGTGGTCGGGTATGTTTTCAGTGTGGTCGTGGTAGATGGAGCCAGACTGGTATTTCGTGTAGAGATACTCGACCACTACTTTCTTGACAATGCGGCATTTCTTCAGCGTCAGTTCGCATCCGAGCATGATGTCCTTAAGGTCGTAGAGCAGGTAGCGGTCGTCCTTCTTCACGTTCCATTCGGTTCCTGCCCCGTAGCCGTCGTAGTCGAGGAAGAACAATTGGGAGTGGTCGTCGAAATAGTGGTCGGCATAGATGCCGAGATTCCACGACGGCGCGTCGTAGTTGACTCTTGCCACCCAGCTGCCGAGCATGTCGCCCTCCACGTTTTGGTAGATGGTCTCTCCCACGTCGCTTCCTCCGCCGGTGAAGGCGTTCCAGAACGACGATAGTCCCGTTCCGTTCTTTATGCCGACGAGTTCTCCATCGACTATCTTCCTGTATGACGTTCCTCCGAAGAGCGATGCCATCTCCAGTCCCAACTCAAGTGACAGTCGTGACTTTTGGGTGTTGCCGATGCGCAGGTATCCCGACTTGGAATGGTAGAGGACGTTCTCGGTGTATTTTGACTTTTTGTTGCAGAAGTCCTTCTGCCAGCCGTCGTCGGTGGTCATTCCGTAAGCGATATGTCCTTTGATGCCGAGCCATCCTCCTGCGAAATTCCAATATTCCGGCAAGGCTATTCTCACTTGTGGCACGGGGCGCGCGTTGATGCCGAGAGTCTGCGACCCGGAGCTCAGCGAGTCGTTTTTCAGTTGCATCTGCCATTCCTTGCTTCCGACGGTGAGCACACCTTTGAGCCATCGTCCTTCGACGTAAGCCTCCTGCACTACGACAGGGCTTGTGAAGTTATAGGCTGCCGCCAACGAGGCGCCGAAGCCGTAGCTCCATCGTTTGACGGAATCGCTTTCCATCGCCTTTTCCACTCCAGCCATAAGGTAGCCGTTGTTTTTGTCGAGGCTGCTCAGGCCGTGCTTGTTGGCGTTCAGCCACAGCGGCGTGTAGTCGCCGGTGCTGTTGGTGGTCTGTGCGGTCACTTCCCACGTGATGTCAGTCTGTGCCATTACTGTCAATTGGCAGACTGCCAAGCATAAAATCAAATACTGTCTCAATGTTTTCATCTAATTAATTTTGTGACACCTCATTTGTTGTTTTACCAAGCGTAAGTCAGGCGTTTCCACACTCCTTCGAGAGGACCGTGGGTGTGTCGGGAGTGAATTCATACTAATTATTTATACGTATCATTATAATTTTTCGGCAAAGTTACTTCATTATTTGAATATAAACGCCGATTTAACGTGTTTTAACTTGTTTGCCGGCTTATTGTATTGGATTTATTTCTTACCTTTGCACCATGACTTTACAACAAATGGAATATATCGTCGCGGTGTATAGGCTGCGACATTTCGCCAAAGCTGCAGAACAATGCGGAGTGACACAACCTACGCTGAGCGCAATGATACAGAAGCTGGAAACGGAACTCGACGTGAAACTCTTTGAGCGTTCGTCACAGCAGGTGACGCCTACTGCCATAGGCAAGCTCGTCGTCGAGCAGGCTTGGAGAGTATTGTCGAGGGCAAACAAGATAAAGGACATTGTCAAGGAGGAGAAGAACTCGTTAAAGGGACTCTTCCGCATCGGTATATTGCCCACGATAGCCCCGTACCTTCTTCCACGCTTCTTCACGAAGCTCATGTCGGACTATCCCGATGTTGACTTCCGCGTGACGGAAATGAAGACCATGGACTGCAGGAAGGCATTGGCAAGGGGTGAGATTGACGTTGCAATACTTGTGTCGCTTGACGATATGGAGATGTTCAACAAGACAAGCCTTTTCTTTGAGCAGTTCATCGGTTACGTGTCGCGTGGCGACTCGTTGTTCAACTCGAAGGCGATACGCACTTCCGACCTCCCCGGCCATTTCCTGTGGCTGCTTGACGAGGGGCACTGTTTCCGCGACCAGCTGGTGAAGTTCTGCAATATCAAGACTTCCTGTGACACCAAGCTCACCTATTCGCTTGGAAGCATAGAGACGTTTATGCACATGGTAGAGGCGGGACAGGGCATCACCTTCATTCCCGAGCTGGCGCTCAACCAGCTCTCCGCCGAGCAGAAGGAGCTCGTGCGCCCGTTTGCCATACCTATTCCTACACGCGAGATAGTGGCCTTGACGACAAAAACATTTGTCCGCCACAGCCTGTTGAAAGCCGTGACGGACTATATACGTGCAAATGTCCCGCAGCGCATGCTGAAGATGAACAACACGGAACAGAGGGTGTGATTATTCCCCCATGACCTTTTTTGCCCTGACATACATGCCCGGACGGAATGCCGCGTCGGCATCCTTTACCCGGGCATAGACCTTGATGGAATAGTCGGACTTGTCAACAGTCTGGTCGATGGCTATGACAGTGGCGGAGAAAGACTTCTTGCCCATGCCGTTGACGCGGAAGAGCAAGGCGTCGCCGACGTTCATCAGGCGTATGTCCTTTTCATACACTGTGAGCTGCAGAATGGGCTGCGCCTTGTTGATGACATCGCATATAGCCTCACCGGCATTGATGTACTTCCCGAGGTTTGCCTCAAGATTGGTGATGAAGCCGCCGATAGGAGACATGACGGGAAGGTATGGCTTGATGCCATGATCGACAACGGACTTGGGGCTTATTCCGAGAGCCTGCAGTTTTGCGGCGGCGGCATCGCGCTTGCTTTTCATCGACAGAAATTCCGCCTTGCATTCCTCCACGCGCTTTTTCGACGTGGCGTCTTGGGCAAGTGACTTCTGGCGGGCATAGTCCTTCTCGAGATATTCGAACTGGGCAGCACTCTCAAGGTAGGTCTGCTGAAGTTCGATGAACTCAGGATTGTCGAGGGTGGCTATCACCTGGCCGCGTGCCACAGCCTTGCCCGGCATGGCGTATATACTGTGTACTCGTCCGCCCATAGTCACCGACAGTGTCGCCTGCCGGTCGGGAGCCACCGTGACGAGTCCGTTGAATGTGGGGCTGTTGGCAACGTTGGTCGCGCTGGATACCGCATCGACATCAGACTTTACCGAGTCTTTCAGTTCGACTTCTTTTTTCTCGTCCTTCGCCATTTCCTCCCCGGTCTTCACTTCACTCTTGTTTCCGCAAGAGGCAATAGCCATTGATGCAGCCAATAGAACAAATATCTTTTTCATTTCTTGAATCTCCTTATAGTTATTGTGAATAAACTAACAACGCGATAAAATGCCGGAACGACAATCAGTGTCAATACCGTTGACACAATCAGTCCGCCGATGACCACCGTGGCCAACGGACGCTGAACCTCGGCTCCTGCCGACTGTGCCACTGCCATCGGCACAAAGCCCAATGACGCTACAAGTCCTGTGAGGAACACCGGGCGGAGCAGATGGCTGCTGCCGCGGGTAATGATCCTGCCTGTCGTAAGATGGTATTTGCCTTCTGCGGCAAGGGCATTGAAGTGGTTGATCATCAGGATGCCGTTGAGCACTGCCACGCCGAAGAGAGCTATGAAGCCCACTCCTGCAGAGATGCTGAAGGGCAGGCCGCGAAGCCACAGTGCCACAATGCCGCCGACGAGCGACAACGGCACAGTCGTGAACACCACTAACGAGTAGGTAACGCTGCGGAAAGCGAAAAACAGCAGTAGCAGGATGAGCAGAAGTGCTATCGGGATTACAACCATAAGTGTGTTGATGGCGTTCTGCAGGTTCTCAAACTGTCCGCCGTATTCAAAGTAATAACCTGGCTTGAGCTTAATGTTCCTGTCGAGGACATCGCTTATGTTTTCGACAACCTTTTGTATGTCGGCACCTCTCACGTTGACACCAATGACGATGCGGCGCTTGGCGGCGTCACGGTTAATCTGAAGAGGACCGTTGACGAGACTGATGGTCGCCACTTCGCTTACAGGAACCTGGAAACCTGCCGACGTGCGCACGTAAAGACGATTGAGGTCAAGGTCTTTAACGATGTTGTCGTCAAGTCGAACCACGAGGTCGAAACGCCGCTCGTTTTCAAACACCACGCCCGCGGTCTCACCTGCGTAAGCCGTGCGTATGATGGTGTTAAGGTCGCGTATGTCGATGCCGTAGCGGGCAATGCGAGTGCGGTCGTAGTTCACCACGAGCTGTGGCAGTCCGACGGCCTGTTCGACTATTACGTCAGACGCTCCCGGCACTTTCTCCACATATCGCGCCGCCTCCTGAGCCTTGGCGTAAAGCTCGTCCATGTCCTCTCCGTAGAGCTTTATAGCAATGTCGGCCTTCGCGCCTGTCATCAGCTCGTTGAAACGAAGCTGGATAGGCTGGCTGAAGTTAAATTCAGCCCCTTCCACTTTTTCCAGGGCTTTCTTCATCTTCTCCACCATCTCGGCCCGGCTCGATGCGGAAGTCCATTCCTTGAAAGGCTTCATCACAATCATCACGTCGGCATCCTCCACCGACATCGGGTCGGTAGGCACTTCAGCGGTACCAATCTTTGCCACTACGTGTTTCACCTCCGGGAACTGCTCTTTCAGCACACGTTCCGCTTCCTCTGACAATTCGATGCTTCGCGTGAGAGAGCTGCCTGCAGGCAAGGTCATCTGCATGGCAAAGTCTCCTTCGTCAAGAGTAGGAATGAACTCTGCTCCAAGGCGCGTGAAGAGCAGTAGCGAGGCGGCAAGGAGGGCGAAAGAGCAAGCTATGGTGGCGAAGGTGTGGCGCAATGACTTGTTGAGCACCTTATTATATATACGCGTGAGCCAACCAAAGAAGCGGTCGGCAAACGTTGGCTTCAGGTCGATGTTGCGCTTGAGGAACAGCGATGCCATCATCGGCACGTAGGTGAGAGAGAGAATGAGTGCGCCAATGATGCAGAATACGAGCGTCTTTGCCATTGGAGTGAAATATTTTCCCTCGATGCCTCCAAGGGTAAGGATGGGGAAGAAGACGATGAGGATGATGAGCACGGCGAATGCTGAGCTCTTCACTACTTTTGCCGCGCCCCTTTCCACTTCGTCGTCCATCTCTTCTTTCGTGAGTTCCTTTCCGGCAAGTCGTTTGGTATAGATGTGTGCCAGTATCCCCTCGATGATGACAATCGATCCATCGACAACAATGCCGAAGTCGATGGCACCGAGACTCATGAGGTTTGCCGACACACCGAAAATTCTCATCAGGATGAATCCGAACAGCATCGCCATCGGTATCACCGAAGCCACAATGACGCTTGCCCTAACGTTGCCAAGGAAAAGCATCAGCACGACAAACACGATGAGTGCTCCTTCGATGAGGTTGCTGATAACGGTGGAGATGTTGCGGTTGACAAGTTCCGAACGGTTGAGGTATGGCTCGATGGTGACACCCTCGGGAAGCATCTTCTGGACTTTCTCGATACGCCGTTCAAGTTCTTTTGTCACCACGTTGGCATTGGCTCCCTTGAGCATCATGGCAATACCTCCGACACATTCGCCTTCACCATCCATGGTCATCGCTCCAAAACGTTTTGGCGCTCCGAAATCCACCCGCCCGATGTCGCTGATGTGGACAGGCATTCCGTTACGGTTGGCAACGACAATCTTCTCGATGTCCTTGGTTTGGGTTATCATTCCCTCGGAACGGATGTAGTAGGCTCGGCCTTTCTTCTCAATGTAGCTGGCACCGGTGTTCTGGTTATTATTGCTCAAGGCTTCAAACACGTCGCCGATAGTAATCTGCAGGGCGGAGATGACTTCCGGGTCGATAGCTATCTCGTATTGTTTCAGATAGCCTCCGAAACTGTTAATCTCTACTATTCCCGGGATGCCGGACAGTTGTCGTCGCACAATCCAGTCTTGTATTGTGCGAAGGTTCATGGCGTCGTAGTCCTTTTCATGTGCCTTGTCAACTTTCAGCACATATTGGTATATCTCACCGAGCCCTGTGGTAATAGGCATCATTTCCGGAGTGCCGAGTTCTTGCGGAATCTCTCCCGCCACGGTCTGTATCTGTTCGTTGATCAGTTGCCGCGCCTCCAGTGTCGGCACACTTTCCTTGAACACCACGGTGACGAGCGACAGGCCGAATCGCGACACGGAACGTATTTCCTCCACGTTCATGATGTTGCTCATTGAAGTCTCAATGGGTATTGTTATCAGTTGTTCAACCTCCTGTGGCGCCAAGGTCGGCGACACAGTGACAACTTGTACTTGGTTGTTGGTGATGTCGGGCACGGCATCGACAGGCAGAGTAAGCATTGCGTATATTCCGCCAATAAGAAGAAACAGCGATGTTATCGCCACAAACAGTTTCTTGCGTACCGAGAATTTTACTACTGCATTTATCATTACAATTGGATTATTTAGTTAGGCGGGTGGAGGGGAGGAGTGATTAATCACTCCTCTATTCCATCCACAACCTTGCAGACGTCGGCGAATATCTCCTCGAGAACTCCGTAGCTCTTGACATAGTGGTGAAGGCCTTCTGCCTTGTACCAGTCGATGAGTGGAGCTGTCTGGGTGTTATATACGGCGAGACGCTTGTTGATGGTCTCCTCATTGTCGTCAGAACGTCCCTGTTCCTTTCCGCGGTTGAGCAAGCGTGACATGAGAATGTCCTCTGGAGCGTAAAGCTCAATCATGGCAGCGATGGAGTGCCCGCGTTCTGCAAGCATCTTCTTCAGTGCCTCTGCCTGTGGTATGGTGCGAGGGAATCCGTCGAAGATGACACCTTTGTGCTCTTTGCCAAAACTGTCATAGACGCTGGCTAGTATGTCAATCATCAGCTCGTCGGGGATGAGCTGTCCCTTGTCGATGTAAGCCTTTGCTGTCTTGCCCAGTTCTGTGCCGTTCTTGATTTCGTTGCGGAGCACGTCTCCTGTGGAGATATGCCCGAAACCATACTTTTTGATCATCAGGTCGCTCTGTGTTCCTTTGCCGGATCCTGGAGCGCCGAAAATTACGATATTCTTCATTCTTTTTACCTTATATAATTAAAATCATTATTCATTAATCACTAACTCTTCAGTACATAAATGTCCTTCAGGTTTCTGCCTTGCTGGTCGTAGTCAAGCCCGTAGCCGAGGATAAAGTCGTTGGGAATCTTGAATGCCACGTACTCAATGTCCAGGTCGGTCTTCAGACGGTCGGGCTTAAGCAGGAGCGTGCAGATGTGTATCGACTCCGGATTCCTTGTGCCGATGCTTTCAATCATGCGTTTGATTGTCAGTCCGCTCTCAACGATGTCCTCCACGATGACAACGGTGCGCCCCGTGAGGTCTTCGTTGATGCCGATGACTTCCTTCACCTTTCCCGTCGATGTCGTTCCCTGATAGCTTGCGAGTTTCACAAACGATATTTCGCTTGGAATGGTAATTTCGCGCATGAGGTCTGCGGCAAAAATGAACGAGCCGTTCAGCACAGCAAGCAGCAGTGGGTTCTTGCCCTCCAAGTCCTTGTTAATCTGTTCGGCAACAGCCTTCACCCTTTGCTTGATTTCTGCTTCGGAAATCATCGGAATGAACTCCTTATCCTTGATTTTTACTGTATTCATACTAAGATTTTATAAATTTTGGGGCAAAATTACTAAAAATCTGCCAAAGTATTGCATGGTTTAGCATTAATTTTGTATTTTTGCACGTATGAAAATATTTACAAGCGCTCAAATACACGAGTTAGACCAATATACAATAGACCATGAGCCGATAAAATCCATAGACCTCATGGAGCGTGCGGCAACGGTTGTCACCGATGCCATAGCGCGGCAGTGGGCGAACGATATGGGTGTGGTCGTCTTTGCTGGACCGGGTAACAACGGAGGCGACGCGCTCGCTGTGGCACGAATGCTGGCTGTGCGGGGGTATTCTGTTTCAGTATGGCTTTTCAACACTACAGGCCGCTTGTCCGACGACTGCAAGAAGAACCGCGACAGGCTGAAGGATGTCAAGAAGCTGAAGTCGTTTGTACAGGTGACGGAAGAGTTTGACCCTCCTGTCCTCGATTCCTCTACCCTCGTTGTCGATGGACTGTTCGGTTCAGGGTTGAACAAGCCGCTCACCGGTGGCTTCGCCTCTTTGGTCAAGTATGTCAACGCTTCTACTGCAAAGGTGGTCAGCATCGACATCCCCTCAGGCCTTATGACCGAGAGTAACGAGTATAACGTAAGGACAAACATCATACGTGCCGACGTGACGCTCACTCTTCAGCAGCCGAAACTGTCGTTTTTCTTTCCTGAAAACCAGCAGTATATAGGAAACTTGAAGGTGCTTGACATAGGAATCAGTAGTGAGGGCATTGACGCCACCGATGCTCATTTCTATGTCCTGGAGGAGAGCGACGTGAGATGCCGCCTTCTCGGCAGGGATGCCTTTGCCCATAAGGGGACAATGGGGCATGCGCTCATCATTGCTGGAAGCAGGGGAATGGCAGGTGCCGCCATGCTCGCGGCAAAAGCCTGTCTGAGGTCAGGAGCAGGGAAGGTGACGGTCCACACTCCGAAGGCCAACGTCCTTCCATTGCAAATAGGAGTGCCGGAGGCTATTCTTGACATCGACTTTGACGAGAGCATCTTTTCACAGGCGGTGGAGACTGAACACTATAAGGCATTGGGTGTCGGTCCGGGACTTGGCACCAATGAGACCACAGCCATCACGCTCATAGGACAGTTGCGTCGGGCTCAGTGCCCAGTGGTTATCGATGCCGACGCGCTGAACATCCTTGCCAACCATAAGGCGTGGATGCAGCAGATACCTGCAGGTGCCATACTCACTCCACACATAGGAGAGTTCGAAAAACTTGAGGGAGTATCTACCGACAGCTACGAACGCATATCAAAAGCTATGATCCTTGCCGAGCATCAGCAGGCGTACATCGTCCTGAAAGGCCATTACACAAGCATCATCTCTCCCGGCGGTCGCGTCGTGTTCTGCCCGACAGGCAATGCAGGTATGGCAACGGCAGGCAGTGGCGACGTGCTCACAGGCATTATCACAGCCCTTCTTGCCCGCGGCTACAAGCAAGGTGATGCCTGCATCGTGGGAACATATCTCCATGGACTTGCCGGCGACATTGCGGCAGAGCAGTACGGTCAGGAGAGTCTTATTGCAAGCGACATCATCAGTTGCCTGCCTATGGCATTCAAAAAATTAACGAGTTGACAAAATAAATATACTCATGAGAAAAAGCATATTATCAGTATTGCTGCTGGCAGCGACAGGAGCTTTCTGCCAAACGCAAATCAGTGACTACAAACCAGGGCTCACTCCCGAAGGCGCCGTGTATTACTTGCCAAAAACAGCGATGAGAGTGGCTGTAAAAGTGGAAAAGACAACCTACAAGCCTGGAGAATTCTGCAAATATGCCGAACGATACTTGCGCTTGAAGGACGTGAAGGTGGCTGCTTCGACTGACCATCGTGTCATAAGCTGTTCCATAACACCATACGGCATGGCTGATAAAGACAAGGCTTTTGCGGTGAAGTTCAATGCCAAGAGCGCTGCCGCCAACCTTAGCTTCACCGACGACGGGCGACTGGTTGCCATCAACGCCACTCCTTCGAAGGAACCGCAGCACAGTCCTTTTGTGCCGGCACAAAAGCCAATAGCCGACAATCCACGCGACTATATGGGCAAGGATATTGTCGCTGCGGGCAGTACCGCCAAGATGGCTGAGCTGACCGCACGCGAGATTTACGACATCCGCGACAGCAAGAACGCGCTCAACCGCGGCGAGGCAGACTTCATGCCCAAGGATGGTGAGCAGCTTCGCATCATGCTTGCCAACCTTGACAAGCAGGACAGGATTCTCTCAAGTCTGTTTTGCGGCACAGTGGAGAAAGATACTGCAGAAGTAATATTCAACGTATGCCCCGAAAAGGAGATTCAGCACGAGGTGCTCTTCCGCCTGTCGAGACAGTTGGGGGTGGTTGATGGCGACGACCTTTCGGGCACACCTTATTATATTAGTGTAAAGGACCTCAACGCGCTTCCCGAAGCTGCTCCTGACGACGGTAAGAAAAAGAAAGAACGAGAGGACGGCATCTACGTCAACGTGCCGGGAAAGATTTCCGTGGCAGTAGGCAAAGGCGACGAACCAATAGCCACTGCCGAGTTCCCGGCTGGACAGTTCGGCAATGTCGAGCTGCTCAGTGGCGACCTTTTCAACAAGCGTTTCACCACGCACCTGTGGCTAAACCCGACTACTGGCGCTGTTGAGAAACTTGAGGCTGAGCAGCCGAAATAGTTTCTTCCATTGCCTGTAGCATTGCCGAGAGGTTACGCTCGTTGCGGCACACCTTCATGAAGGCGGCATTGAGGTCGGTCTCTTCGTCCATGCTCACCGGACGGGAGTGAAGAAGACATTGCATGGAGTCGAGCAACAACCGGAACAAGTAAATCTGGTTGTTGCCCGACGCTTTTGCGTTGGAGGCAACCCTTCCTGCGAAAAAAGCTTCCACAACAACCTTAGTCACTGCCCTGACTTCACGTGGGGCATCTCCCTCCATGTCTTCCATGTAACCTTCGGGAAATCCATCAAAGAAGTCGGCAATCGACATCACTTTCCCCGACAGCAGCGACGAGAAGTTCCTTCGGTACTCGGTGACCATGTCGTCGTGGGACTCCTCGGTGCGGCACACATGCCGGAACAGGTCTGCAGGAGTCTTCAGCGTCGGTGCCACTTCCGGCGAACGAAGAATGCTGACGAGCTCGTCGGCATTGTCGTAATGCAATAGTGCAAGCGGGTTGAACAGTATGTCAAAATAGTGTTTCGATATCTGCTCGTAGTGTTGAAGCATTATTTCCTTTACCTTTTTGGGAGTCATCTCCACGACACCTCCTTCGCGTTCTGCCTCGGCAGAGAGTATTCCTTCGGCAAAGGCGGCGAAGAAAGCTCGTATGACAGCTGGTTGGGCATTTCTCATAATCATTGTATTTTGTTTTTTATGCGCAAAGGTATTCACTTTTCCTTAAAAAACCAAACGAAACGACAATTTTCCTTTTATTATCGTTCACTTTTCTACATAAGTTGAAGTATGTAACATTTTTGGTTGTTTATGATACAAATTCGAACCAAGATTTCAAATAATTAATGTAACTTTGCACACATCATTTCACCAGAACCAATAAAAACAACGAATAATAAAAAAATGAAACGATTATTGTTATCAATCATTACGCTAACTGTGGTTATTGCCGGCAAGGCTCAGGACCCAAACTTCCACATCTACCTCTGCTTCGGACAGTCGAACATGGAGGGAAACGCACGTTATGAACAAATGGACATGGAGGGCGTCAGCCCGCGCTTCCTGTCGATGGCGTCGAAGGATGACGAGAAACTCGGATGGCGACGTGGAGAATGGCATCGCGCCGTTCCGCCCCTGTGCCGCCCTTATACAGGTCTCACCCCTGCTGACTATTTCGGCCGCTCAATGGTGGCACGCACTCCTGACAACATCCGAATCGGTGTCATCAATGTAGCGATAGGAGGTTGCGGTATCGAACTGTTTGACAAGGATAACTTCTCTGACTATCTTGTCAAGCAACCTCAGTGGATGAAAAACATGACAAAGGACTATGACGACAATCCTTATGCAAGACTCGTAGAGTTGGCAAGGAAGGCAAAGAAAGACGGAGTCATAAAAGGAATACTCATGCTTCAGGGTGAGACTAACACCGGGCAGCAAGACTGGCCCGAAAAGGTGAAGAAGGTCTATGAGAACCTGCTTGCCGACCTTGGCCTGAAAGCCTCAGAAGTCCCTTTCTATGCCGGTGAGGTCGTGAGCAAGGAAGTGGGAGGACGATGTGCCGCACATAACCCTATAATCAACAAGTTGCCCGAAGTCATTCCCACGGCTCATGTCGTCTCGTCAAAGGATTGCCCCTGTGCCAAGGACTCGCTGCACTTCACTGCCGAGGGCTATCGCATCATCGGTCGCCGCTTTGCTGAAAAAGTGATGTCGGTGGAGAGCGGATTCAAAAACCCCGTGCTTTGGGCTGACGTGCCTGACCCGGATGTCATTCGTGTCGGCGATGACTATTGGCTTGTCTCCACAACGATGCACCTGATGCCAGGCGCTCCGGTCATGCACTCCAAAGACCTTGTCAACTGGAAAACCGTGAGCTACGTGTTCCCGTCGCTACACGACACTCCCAAATACGACATGCAGGAAGGAACGGTTTATGGACGCGGGCAATGGGCAACGTCAATACGCTATAAGGAAGGGCTTTACTATTTGTATTTCTCGCCTAACGAGGCTCCTTGGCAAGGATATGTGTATACTACGAAAAACCCTCGCGAGGGCTGGACTCTTGCCCATCGCATCCCTCACTTTCATGACGCGTCGCTATTCTTCGACGACGACGGCAGAGCCTACGTGTTCTACGGTACCGGTGAGATGAAGGAACTGCTGCCCGACCTGAGTGGAGTGAAGGAAGGCGGACTGGGCGGAAAGGTGTTTGAGCGAGACGCTGAAGAGAACGGCTTGCTCGAAGGTAGCCGAGTCATCAAGCATGACGGAAAGTATTATCTGATCATGATTTCATGGCCAAAGAACAAACCACGCCGCCAACTGTGCTATCGTGCTGACAAGATAGAAGGACCGTATGAGAAAAAGGTCATACTCGAATCAACATTCGGAGGGTTCCCCTATGCAGCACAAGGTACAATCGTAGATGACGGAAAGGGCAACTGGTATGGTGTGATATTCCAGGACCGTGGCGGTTGCGGCCGTGTCTTGACACTTATGCCTTGCACATGGAAGGACGGATGGCCAATGCTCGGCGACGAGAACGGGAAGATTCCTGAACTGATGGGCAAGCCTATGGCAGGATACTCGGATGGAGAAATCGTTTCAGGCGACGAGTTCGACTCCGATAAGATAAACATCAACTGGCAGTGGAACCACAATCCCGTCAACAACGCATGGTCACTGACCGAACGTCCAGGGTTTATGCGACTGAAGACAAGTAGGGTGGTGCCTAACCTATATATTGCTCCCAACACTCTTACACAGAGAATGGAGGGTCCAGAATGTAGTGGATTCGTGAAGATGGATATCACGAAGATGAAGGATGGCGACGTGGCTGGATTCAGTGCCTTCAACGGCGATGCCGGCGTGGTGAAAGTAGAGAAGAAAGGAAAGAAGCTATTCATCGTAGCCGAGAGCCAAAGCTGCAAGTTAACAGACAAGGAGAAACTCGTCACGGAAGTGAATGTCGCCGAGGCTTACCGCAATGAACTTGCGAAAGGCGTTAAGGAGGTATATTTCCGCATTGACGCTGACTTCCGTCCCGGCACCGACCTCGCCACCTTATATTATAGTGTTGATGGTGAACAATGGACAAAAGTGCTTGGCGACTATAAGATGATATTCGACTACCGCCGCTTTTTCATGGGCTCCAAATTCGCAATCTTCAACTACGCGACCAAGAAGACTGGCGGACATGTCGATATCGACTGGTTCAGATATGAAAAAATAAATAAATAAAAGATATGAAGAAAAAACTGTTTATGGCAGCATTCGCTATGGTTGCCACCCTGCTCTCAGCCCAGAACCCTTATCTGCCGCTTTGGGAACATCTGCCTGATGGCGAGCCTCGAGTGTTTGACGACCCCGACAATCCCGGTAAGAAGCGCGCTTACATCATCGGGTCTCACGACCTTACTTATACCGCCTACTGCGGACCTGACATCAGAATGTGGTCGGCACCAGTGGAAGACCTCACGCAATGGCGTGACGAAGGCCCGATATTCAGCTATTTTGTTAACGGACAGTGGGACACGATGTTCGCTCCTGACCTCGTGGAAACTATCGACAAGAAAACAGGCAAGAAAACCTATTGGCTTTATCCGCACTCACGTGGATGGCGGCGTGTGCCGATGGTGTGCAAGGGTGACCGCCCCGATGGACCGTTTACTCCAGTCAATCTCAATGCCGACGGCACTGCCTGTGTCGAGGGCTCTCTTATTGATTTCGATCCCTCGGTGTTTGTGGAGAAGATAACCAACAAAAAAGATCCCGACTTCGACCGTGGCTTCCGTGCTTACGTGTTCTATGGCTTCCGTCATTCCACTGCCTACGAGCTCGACCAGGACAACATGTACGGAGTGCGCCCAGGAACGGAAATACGTGACTATTTCTTGCCCGCCTCTGAGCGCTATGGCGTCATCCGTGACCCCGAGGGAACGCAGTATCCTGCACTCTACAAAGGTCAGAATCCCGGCGATTTCAACTTCTTCGAGGCTTCAAGCATCCGTCAAGTGGGCAACAAGTACGTGATGGTGTTCTCGGGTTATAGTGGACCTGAATATGGACAGGGGTCAACCAATTCCGCCCTTCGCTATGCCTACGGCGATTCGCCTCTTGGACCATGGCGTTCGGGTGGCGTGCTTGTCGATTCACGTGGTATCGTGCCTAACGAGGACGGAACTCATCTCGTGGGAATGAATGCAGCCCACAACACACATGGGTCCATACAGGAAATCAACGGACAGTGGTATGTGTTCTATCATCGTCCGCCTCGCGGTTTCGGCTTCGCGCGCCAGGCAATGGTGGCGCCGATAAAGATTGAGTGGGACAAGAAGCCTGTTGCCAAGGGTGGACAGGTGCGCATCGTGGCTTACGACCCATACGCGAAGAACAACGAATGGACTGCTGAGGCTTCAGACGGAATGAGATATACTGGTGCCGAGGTCACCAGCGAGGGATTCCATATCTTCGGTCTGCCTCCTTACGCTTATTACTCAGCAGGTTATGCCTGCTACATGAGCGACCAACGATGGTTGCAGGATAACTTCGACGTTTGGAACAATGGAATGATGCTTGCCGATGTGCCAAATGGAGGTGTCGTAGGCTTTAAGTATTTCGGTTTTGGCGGACTTGCACAGGACACCAAGGGCATCAAGGCTTTCGCCGGTACCCAAAAGGGTGATGACACCGAACTGCTCGTAGGACTCGCGTCGAAGGGCAAGGGCGCTGCGCGCATTCGTGTGATGCTCGACGGACCGTATGCCAACGACACATGGAAGGGCAAGGAAATTGCCTCCATTGAAGTTAGTGCCAACGCACCGAAGGAAGTGCGTTATTACAACGTGAAGGTGCCCGCAGTCGAGGGACTAACTGGAAAGCACGCCATCTACCTGAAAGTGGAAGGCGAAGGCAAAGAGGGACTTGTGGATATCCACGGTATCGGATTTGAAAAAAAGCAGCGATTGTTATCCAATATTATACCGCAGCCTATCCCACAGGTGAAGATAACTGTTGACGGTAAGGAGATAGCCATACCAAAGACTCCAGTCTTTTCCACCAACCAAAATGGCTATACTGAGCTTAACCGCTACCAGACTTACGCTCCGCTGAAGTCCAATTCCGTTATCAAGGTTTCTGCAGTCAACGGTCCCGCCATGAAGATTGAAATAGGCAAGATTACCGATGGACGTGCCACGGTGAAGTGTACCTATAACGGCAAGGAAAAACTGTTCCTCATAAACTAACGAGTGGACAAGTTGATGATATTGCTGATGGCAATATATCTGCCCCTTTCCTCAAATTATTTTGTGGAAAGGGGCTTTTTATAAAAAAAAGTGTTATCTTTGCAGGCGAATAGAATAACTAAACGCTGAAATATTATTTATTATGGAATACATGTCGGAAGAGGGCTACAATAAGATATTAGCCGAACTAAAACAACTTGAGTCAGTGGAACTCCCGCGAGTGAGGGAAGCGATAGCCGAGGCACGCGCACAAGGCGACCTCAGCGAGAATTTCGAATACCATGCTGCCAAGAGGGAGCAGGGCAGAATACTTAGCCGCATCCGTTTTAAGCAGAGGGTCCTCGAGCATGCAAGGGTCATCGACCGCAGTCTACTTGAAAGCGACGCAGTGGGGCTGTTATCGAAAGTGGAGATGACCAATCTTGCCACACAGGCAAAGATGACCTATACGTTGGTTAGTCCCCACGAGGCTGACCTCAGGGAAGGCAAGATGTCGATAAAGTCGCCTATTGCCCAGGCTCTCACAGGCAAGAAAGCTGGAGACACGGTAAATGTGAAAGTGCCTGCGGGCACCATGCAGCTGCGCATCGACAGCATCACGATGGGCTGAACAACATAGTATTAATCTTTATAACTATTTTGACCTATGAACATTCCAGTAGTATTTTGGCTCGTGCCTGTCGCCTCGGTGGTGGCATTGGCAATGGCTTGGTACTTCTTCCGCCAAATGCGGAAGGAGGACGAGGGAACTCCGCGGATGATAGAGATTGCGGAGTATGTAAGAAAAGGTGCCATGGCTTATCTGCGCCAGCAGTATAAGGTGGTGACTGTCGTATTTGTCGTATTGGCTGTGGTTTTCGCATTTATGGCCTACGTGCTGAAGGTGCAGAACCCCTGGGTGCCGTTCGCATTCCTCACGGGAGGACTCTTTTCTGGCTTGGCAGGATTCTTCGGCATGAAGACTGCCACTTATGCTTCTGCACGTACAGCCAATGCCGCACGCAAGAGTCTTAACAGCGGACTGAAAGTGGCGTTTCGCTCAGGAGCGGTCATGGGACTTGTCGTTGTCGGTCTCGGACTTCTCGACATAGCCATCTGGTTCCTTGTCCTGAGCTATTTCTATCAAGGCTCTGCCATGGCTCTCGTCACCATCACCACAACCATGCTTACTTTCGGTATGGGCGCATCTACACAGGCTCTCTTCGCCCGTGTCGGAGGCGGCATCTACACAAAGGCAGCCGACGTGGGAGCCGACCTTGTAGGAAAGGTTGAGGCAAACATACCAGAGGACGACCCGCGCAATCCCGCAACCATCGCCGACAACGTGGGAGACAATGTGGGTGACGTGGCAGGCATGGGTGCCGACCTCTACGAGAGCTATTGTGGCAGTATCCTTTCCACGGCTGCACTCGGAGCTACTGCCTTTGCAATGAATGTTGACATGCAACTTAAGGCAGTAGTGGCTCCAATGATCATCGCCTCCGTGGGTATTTTCCTCTCGCTCATTGGTATCTTCACTGTACGTACTAAGGAGGATGCTACCATGCGCGACTTGTTGCGCTCGCTCGGGCTTGGCACCAATGTTTCTGCTTGTCTCATAGCTATAGCCACCTTTGTCATTTTGTATCTTCTGAAGATTGAAAACTGGCTTGGAGTGTCATTCTCTGTTGTAAGCGGACTTTTGGCAGGAGTGGTCATTGGACAAGCAACAGAATATTACACCAGCCACAGCTATCGCCCGACTCAGAAAATTTCAGAATCGTCGAAGACTGGGCCTGCCACTGTAATTATTCAAGGCATCGGTACAGGAATGATTTCTACGATGATACCTGTGGTCACCATCTCAGCTGCCATCATGCTGAGCTACCTTTTTGCCAATGGATTCGACCTCTCAATGAGCGCATCAAGCATCTCGATGGGACTCTATGGCATCGGCATAGCGGCTGTCGGCATGCTCTCCACGCTCGGCATAACCCTTGCGACCGATGCCTACGGACCTATTGCTGACAATGCGGGTGGTAATGCAGAGATGAGCGAATTGGGTGAAGAGGTTCGCCACCGCACTGATGCACTCGATGCCTTAGGCAACACCACTGCAGCTACAGGTAAGGGCTTTGCCATCGGCAGTGCCGCACTCACCGCGCTTGCTCTTCTTGCCTCTTATGTAGAGGAGATAAAGATAGCCATGGTGCGTGCCGTGGAAGAAGGACAGTCGTTTGTCGATGCGGCGGGAAAAGTGTTCAATCCTGCAGAAGCCAATATGCTTGACTATATGAATTATTTCCAGGTTAACCTGATGAACCCAAAGGTACTCGTCGGAGCGTTCATCGGCGGTATGGCGGCATTCCTCTTCTGCGGACTCACGATGGGTGCCGTAGGCCGTGCTGCGCAGAGTATGGTCGAGGAAGTGCGTCGTCAGTTCCGTGAGATAAAAGGCATACTTGAGGGTAAGGGAACACCTGACTACGGTAGGTGTGTGGAGATAAGCACACGGTCAGCTCAGAGGGAGATGATATTTCCTAGTCTTCTTGCCATTGCAATACCGATAGTCGTAGGCATGCTGCTTGGAGTGGCAGGCGTGATGGGATTGCTCGTTGGAGGCTTGACGGCGGGGTTCACCCTTGCCGTGTTCATGGCAAATGCAGGCGGGGCATGGGACAACGCGAAAAAGATGGTTGAGGAAGGCAACTTCGGCGGCAAGGGCTCCGAGTGTCACAAAGCCACAATAGTAGGCGACACTGTCGGCGACCCATTCAAGGACACAAGTGGTCCTTCGCTCAACATTCTCATCAAACTGATGTCGATGGTGAGCATCGTGATGGCAGGACTCGTGGTGGCGTTTTCATAATCGAAGAAAAAGGGGTTGACCGTTGTGGTCAACCCCTTTCTTTATTTAGAGTTTATTGATTACTCAGCGAGCTTGCCATCAGAACCGAGTACGTTCACGATCTTGTGGATGTACATCTTCTTCATGTTCTCACGAGCTGGCTTCAGATACTGGCGTGGATCGAAATCACCAGGATGCTCAGCGAGGTGCTGGCGGATGGCAGCAGTCATAGCGAGACGAGAGTCAGAGTCGATGTTGATTTTGCAAACTGCAGACTTGGAAGCCTGACGGAGCTGGTCCTCTGGAATACCGATAGCGTCTGGCAACTTGCCGCCGAACTTGTTGATAGTTGCTACCTCGTCCTGTGGTACTGAAGAAGAACCGTGGAGAACGATTGGGAAGCCAGGAAGCTTCTGCTCAATCTCGGCAAGGATATCGAATGCCAATGGAGGAGGAACGAGCAGACCGGTCTTCGGGTCGCGTGTGCACTGCTCAGGAGTGAACTTGTAAGCACCGTGAGAAGTACCGATAGAGATAGCGAGAGAGTCGCAACCTGTGCGTGTAGCGAAGTCGATAACTTCCTCAGGCTTTGTGTAGTGAGACTCTGCTGCAGAAACTTCGTCCTCTACACCAGCGAGGACGCCAAGCTCAGCCTCTACGGTAACGTCGTACTGGTGTGCATACTCTACCACCTTCTTTGCGAGAGCAACGTTCTCCTCGTATGGGAGGTGCGAACCGTCAATCATAACAGAAGAGAAGCCCATGTCGATACAGTCCTTGCAAAGCTCGAAGCTGTCACCGTGGTCGAGGTGAAGCACGATTTCCGGATGCTCGCATCCGAGTTCCTTTGCATACTCTACAGCACCCTGTGCCATGTAGCGGAGGATGGTAGCATTAGCGTAGTTGCGTGCGCCCTTAGAAACCTGCATGATAACTGGAGACTTTGTTTCGACAGCAGCCTGAACGATTGCCTGCATCTGCTCCATAGTGTTGAAGTTGAATGCCGGGATGGCATATCCACCTGCAACGGCTCTCTTAAACATCTCACGGGTGTTAACGAGGCCCAATTCTTTGTAACTTACCATAATAATTAATTTGTATATTTATTGATATTATTAACCATATTTTCTTTTCGGCTACAAAATTACTATTTTAATTTCTTAAATACAAGAGTTTTGTATTTTTTTAATCATCTTCAACTACACTTTTTTGCATAAATCAAACTTTTGCTTACTTCTTTTTATTGAATTGTAAGGTGGAGTTTGCAATAGAATAACGTTGGTCTATCAATGTATGTATTCGAAATACTGGAAGTCGGCGGAGCCGGTGCCAGTGGCGTAGATACCGAGGATGATGCCTGTGAAGCCGCCCACCACTTCGGTGCTCATCAGCTGTGGGGCAATGCATCCGAGAGACTTTAGTGTCTTCTCGTCCTTGCCACAGAGGAACTCGTAAGTGTCGGGGGTGGCACGGAGTACGAGCAGTTGTTTAGGGCTGTCTATCCACACCTTTTCCTCCATCTTTTCAAGAGTCTTCATACGGTAGCGCACAGTGGCATAGAGCCTGCCGTCGGTTGCTCTGCCAACAAGTACCTCGCAGTGGCCGTCGTGAATCTGATAAGCGGTGAGTCCTGCCTCGTCACCTGGTTTCAGCAGTGTGGCATCGATGCCCACATTGACAGTCATGTCGGCATGCTGTTGGCGACGGCCAATGAACGTAGGACAGTCGTTCTCGGTGAGCGTACTTTTCGAGCCGTGTAGGCGGAGAGTTTTTCCACGATGTTCGTACTTTGTGGAGTCGGGGTTCTGTATAAACACCCATTCGGGACCCATCGTCTTGAAACCTTTTGCTGCTGAATTGGCGATGGTTACCTGTGGAAGGGAGGTGAAGTCGGTGTTTTTTGTAACAGTCTGTAGCGGTTTGCCGTGATTGACTACAGGCCATCCTTCAGTATCCCACTCAACTGGTGCGATGAAGGTCTCGCGTCCGAGATGATGATAGGAACCGTTGTAGAAACGGAAGGCAAGGAAGGTCATCCACCACTGTCCGTTGGCGTCTTCGACGAGATCACCATGACCTGTGCCCTGCACATGGCAGTCCTGTGCCGCCATGCAACAATGGGTGAAGATAGGGTTGCGTGGGCAGCTTTCGTATGGCCCATAGATGTTGCGGCTGCGGGCGATGGTGAGTCGGTGGGCTATCTCTGTCCCTCCCTCGGAGATTAGCAGATAGTAGTAGTCGCCTTTCTTATAAATGTGTGGTCCTTCGGGATAGCGTCCGCCAGTGCCTTGCCATATGCCTCGGCTTTCAGTGAGTTGCTTGCCTGTTGCAGGGTCAATCTCACATAGAGTGATGGTGTTGTCGGGATTGCTGACCATATAGCATTTCCCGTTCTCGAAAAAGAGCGATGGGTCGATACCTTGCTGTTGCAACCATATCGGTTCGCTCCATGGTCCTTCGGGCTTTGAGGCCGTGACCATGAAGTTGCCGCCGTTGCCCACGTTGGTGGTAATCATGTAGAAAGTACCGTCGTTGTAGCGTATGGTCGGGGCGTAGATGCCCAACCATGACGAGGCTCCCTTCAGCGGCAGCTGGCTCTCGCGGTCGAGCACATTGCCTACCTGTTCCCAATGTGTCATGTCGTTGCTCTTGAAAATGGGCACTCCGGGGAAATACTGGAACGAGGAGTTGACGATATAGTAGTCGTTGCCTACGCGACACACCGAGGGGTCGGGATGGTAGCCAGGGATGAGCGGATGGGCGTAGGCTTTGTCGCTTGCAGAAAATGCCTGGATGCAGCTGGCTAAGGCTGCAAATGCCATTGTGATGATTCTTTTCATATTTAGTTATTATTGATAACAGCACCAATCTGCCGTTTCCCGTCCATCATTATTTTCAAAGGACGGTCAAAGCGGACATGGCGGACAAAGGTTGTTTCCTCCACGGCGGGCATAAGGTCAAGAATGTCTTGCCGGAAGATGCCGTCGTTGTTGTAGGTGTTGATGGTGAAGTAGCCGACACCGAAAGAAGTGAGATTCTGGAAGAAGTGTGTGCCCTGGCTTGGGTCAACGCGATAGTTCTTCAATCCTGCCTCTACGATGAGACGTGCGCCGCTGATGTGTGGCCACTTTACGGGTATGCCGAGCCAGTAGTCGCTTGATCCCCAACGTCCAGGCCCAACAAGAATATATCCCCGCTTTTCGTCGAGGAACCGGCGGTTGATGCGTTCTATTTCCTCTGCTATAGCAGGGTTGTTTGCAGCCGTGAAATCCTCATCCATCTTAACATACACCACATCGCACACATCCTCGCTAATGCCATGTCCGAGAGAGTTGTTTGAGCGCAGCAAACAATTCTCGTCAGGAATGGCGGCAATGTCCTCGTCGAGCATCTGCTTACTGTCAACGATGGGTCGTATTTGAAGCAGGTAGAACTCTCCTGTGCGGTCGTTGTTGATGTTGCATGCAAACTCAATTTCCACGGGACGTTTCATGTCGCCGGCACCAAATTCCTGTGCCATCTGCAACAGTTTCGGCAAAGGGAATACTCCGTGTTGAAGCACTCCGCAGAAGGAAATGACCTTGCGTCCTCCTTCGTAGATGCCGTCGCGTATTACCTGGTCATAAGGGTCGTATGTTGAAGCAATGTAATTGAGCGAGCCGTCTTTATCAGCTTCTTTTACGCGGAGATTCAGGATGTTGAAACCGTCATCCACCTTGAAATCCTCGCTCACATTCTTCATGTCAAGGGCATAGAAGCGTGTCTGCGTCTCGCGCAACGCCGTCTCCATCTCGCTGGTTTGCAACACCTGATTGGGATGGTAAGGACTCACTCTGAGTGTCTGTCCTCCATCGACGATGTATTTTCCAAGTCCGAGAGCAAGGCTTGCTATACCTTCTTCCGCTTTCTCGTCGCCAATAGGGTAGTAGTTTATGGAGCGCAGTACGCCGCTGAAATTGGGATAGTAGCGGTCTCCATATTGTTTCCCCACTACTTCCTGCAGAATGACCGCCATCTTCTCCTGGTCGATGACATTGCTTGTAGCAGTCATATAGGCCTTTGAATCCTTGTAATACACCGAAGCATATACACCCTTTATTGCACATGCCAACATACGCAACATCTCGTACTTGTCCTCACGATAGGGTACCATATAAGTGGAGTAGATGCCTGCAAAAGGCTGGTAGTGGCTGTCTTCGAGCAAGGAAGATGAACGCACGGCGATAGGTGACTTCACAGCATCGAAGAAGGTGAAGAAATCGGCAATGAGAGAGTCTGGCAGCTGGGCACGCAGGAAATGGCTAAGGATAACATCGTCAGGGGCGTCGCTGAGGGCAATCTGGTATAGGTTGTTCTTGTCCATGAACTCGTCAAAGATGTCGGTACAGAGCACCACGGTTCGTGGTATAGACACCTGCACTCCCGTCAGCTGATTCATCTCCGGGTGGCGTTTTATGATATTGTCGAGGAATGCCAGTCCGCGTCCCTTTCCGCCAAGCGAACCGTCGCCGATGCGCGCAAAATGGCTGTAGGCATCGAACTTGCCACGGTCGAACACCGCCACGATACCAATGTTTTTCATTTGCCTGTATTGCACAATGGCATCGAAGATGATCTGTCGGTGAGCTTGAACGTCCTGTAGTTTGTGCCATGTGACGTGCTTGAGGAATGCCGAAACAGGGAAGATGGCCCTTGCGCATAGCCATCGGCTCATGTGGTTGCGCGAGATGTGGTAAAGCATCGAGTCGTCAGGAATCTTGAAGATGTTGTCCTGCAATTCCTTCAGCGACCGTATGCGCATCACCTCCTCCCTCGTGTTAGGGTCGCGGAAGATAAAGTCTCCAAAGCCCATGTGTCGCTCCATGAGGTTGCGCAGGTCGATGTTCATCTTCTTTGAGTTTTTGTCAACAAAGCGGAAGCCTTCCTTTTCGGCTTTCAGCCTGTTGCCGCTTTCGGAACTTTGCAGTATAAGAGGCACGAACTCGTCGCGACGGCGGATTTCGCGCAGCAGTTTCAGACCAGCCTCAGCGTCTTTCTCGCCGTCCTTAGGAAACCGCGTGTCGCTGATTACGCCAAGTGTGTTCTCGTGGTAGCGTTCGTAGAGTTCCATAGCCTCTTCGTAATTGCGTGCCAGCACCACCTTGGGTCGTCCGCGTTTGCGCTGGGAGGCTGCGTGCGGGTTGAGGGCCTCGGTGGAGAAGCGCTTGCTCTGCAGCAGTATGTAGTTGTAGAGATTGGGGAGTATGGATGAGTAGAATCTTATGCTGTCCTCAACGAGTAGTATCATCTGTACTCCCGCCTCATTGATGTCATGGTCGATGTTCATCTTGTCCTCTATCAGTTTTATGATGGAGAGGATGAGGTTGGTGTTGCCAAGCCAGCAGAAGATGTAGTCGAACATCGAGAGGTCTTCGTCCTGCATGCGTCGTGTTATGCCATGGGAGAATGGCGTGAGCACGACGCACGGTATGTTTGGCGAGTCAGCCTTAACCTTTCTAGCCACGTCAAAGGCATCGTTGTCAGCATTTCCAGGCATACAGATGACAAGGTCGATGTCGGTGTTGCGCAACACCTCGTTGGCTTCTTCCGTAGTGCTGACCTGGGTGAATGTTGGCGGGTAGCGCAAGCCGAGATCCATGTATTCATCAAAAATCTTCTCGTCAACGCGTCCGTCGTCCTCGAGCATGAAAGCGTCGTAGGGGTTTGCGACGATGAGCACGTTGAAGATGCGTCGTGTCATGAGATTGACGAACGACACGTCGCGCAGATAGAATTTATTCCATTCCTGTGGTATGTTAGAGTTCATAAAATTGTACTGTCCCTATTTCGTATAATCGAAGTTATTTAATGTTTTAGGCTGCAAACTTACACATTTTTTTTCAATTATGATACAAAAAAGGGGAAAAAGTTACAATTTTTGTTTTATGGGTTTGATTTTTGCTGCAGGCAGGAATGAGTTCTCCTTCATGTTTACATATACAACGTTGTTCTTATATTCGACATTAAGGAATCCTAAGTCGTTTAGTTTGCTGACAAACTCGGCTATACCGCACTCACGTGAAAGCTCAAATGATATAGGGAAGAATTTCAGCGTCTCGTCGGTAATCTCAACGCTCACGTTGTACCATCTCCCCATGTCCTTCATTGCCATCATCATTGGAGTCTGGTCGAAATAGAACTTGTTGTCGGTCCATTTTATTGAGTTATGAGCATCGACTTCATCGGTTGACAGGTCGCCGCTCTTGGTAAGAATGACGTTTTGGTTTGGCGTGAGCAACGTTTCCGCTTCGGGCTTGGAGTTGCTAGTTACCTTTATTGAGCCTTCGAGAAGTGTCACCGTTGCCGATACGTCGTCGTAGGATTTGACATTGAACTTTGTGCCTAAAACGGTGGTCGTCACCTGAGGCGACTTCACGATGAAAGGATGGCTTTCGTCGCGTGCCACTTCGAAATAGGCTTCGCCTTCGAGTTCCACCATTCTTTCGTCGCCGTGGAACTGCACAGGGAACACCAACTTAGAGTCGGTATTGAGATGTACTTTCGTGCCGTCGCTCAAAACCACCTCGTACATTGCCCCGCGCGGCGTGGTTATGTTTTTCTTGGCTATGTTAAGGAGTTTTGCCATTGGAAAACACTTAACCACCGCCTTCTCCTTGTCGGCCTCGATA
>JALFCG010000096.1 GCA_022771265.1 Prevotella sp. | reverse complement strand
TTCATCCTGTATGGGTGATACACGATTATTTATCTTCTCCACTTTTTCTGGAATGACATCCACAGCTGTCACCAGATGGTTCTGTGAAAGCAATGTTGCCATTGACAGACCTACGTAGCCTGTTCCGGCTACAGCAATCTTTAAATCATCGAAATTGTTCATATCTTTTCTATATAATTCATTCTTTACAATATTATCTTGTAGACCCTCTTTATTGTATTAAATTTGCATTTTGTTTAGAAATCTTCGCTGCTGTAAATAATTATTATGCTTAAATTCAGCAGCAAAGGTAAAAACTTTATTTTATAGCCCTAAATTGAGTGCTTACAGTTTTGACCTTCTTATTGCCTCCCTGACTATTCGTATCATCCGTCTTAGTCCCGGCATCCATTTCAACAGATGGATATAGACGATTTCTTTTGCATTATAATTTGAGAGTATGTAGGCGAACGCAATGGCTCGCAACTCCTTTTGATATGACTTAAAGTATATTCGTCGCCATGCTTCGTTTAACGTTATTTTATCCAGAAATCCATATACTATTCTTGTATATCTATGATAGATGACATTCCATAACTCTTTGTCCTTCCCCTCGCAGTCTGCCATCATATCCTTCAGATTTTGAATGATATCCAATTCCAGCGGTATCTTAGTTGACGTGCAAATGCTGCCTTCACGATATCGATAGTAATATATATGGTGCGGGATCTCAACCATACTATATTTCGTGTTGACCAAATAATTGCCAAATTCGTACCAAAACAATACATCCTCGTTGTTCCTTCCCTCACGGAATCTGACGTTCGTCATAAGGTGCGACCTGAACAGTTTGTTCCAGACAAAAACACTCAGTGATTCTTTTATGCATGAAATTGCTATCTTACTTGAACTTATTATCCGCTCTTCTTTTATAAGCCAATCCTTGACAAAATGTGTTATCTTGCCATCCTTCAACCTGTATATCATGCCTGAGACAATGCCTACTGAATCGTCATCGCAAAGCCTGTTGTACATAACTTCCACATAGTCGGGAGTTACGTAGTCGTCGCTGTCAACAAAAGCGATGTAATCGCCTTTGGCAATGTCCAAGCCGGCATTCCTCGCTGACGACAACCCGCCATTCGGCTTGTGGATGACTCGGATGCGACGGTCCTTAATTGCCCATTCGTCACACTTTTGCGGACATCCGTCAAGGCTTCCGTCGTCAACAAGGATAATCTCGAGATTGCTGTATGTCTGGCAGACAATAGACTGTATGCACTCGTCGAGATATTCCTCTACCATGAATATCGGAACGATAACCGACACTAACGCTTTTGGCATCTTTTTGATTATTGATTACAGCAGGGCATCGAGGAATTGGGATTTGTAGGACTGTTGGACAAATCCTCTGTTATCCACGCCATTGCATAGTCTGCCAGGAGAGGGTTGGTGACCTCGTGGGGAAGATGGTGAACGTAGAAATTCATCAGGCGAGAATAGGGAACAGAATCCTTTATGCATCCCTTTTAGACTAAATAAAATTCTGCGCGACTGCAGTTTACACCACTGTCGTCGCAGATGGATGACACGGTCTCTCCGGCATTGTACTTGCGGAAGAGAGTAAGGGCACTCTGCATTACTCTTGCTACGTGATCATGATAAATCTTTGCCATTGTTTTTGTTGAATTTATGTTAATATTGTTAATTTATACTTGTGATGTCTAACATCCATGGACATTAGACACTCGTTTTTTGTTGTCGTTTTTTTTCTGTATCTTAGCCGCCAAATAATTTTTACCTATCAAATAATATGACAAACGAGATTACCTTTTTTTCTTCCCTCACCGACACGGAGCCGAAGCGCATGTCGTGGGAACATGTGGCGACGATGATCCGTTCCACACAGCTTGAGAAACTCTGTTGCGATTACCGCAAAATCCTGCCTCTCTATCATCAGGCTAAGGACAACGGCGACAAGGATCGAGAGAGACACCTGAAGTCGCAACTCGCCAGTCTCAAACAGCAGCTGCCTGCCATCATGCCGCAGGCGATAGTGAAAGACGGGAAGGCTGCCGACGACATCATTCGCCTCATGCCATTCATGATGGTCGATCTCGACCACATCCCGCCTGAAAGGATGGAGGTGGTGGAGAAGACGGTGAAGGATTGTGAATACGTGAGGCTCGCCTACCGGACCATATCCGGACAAGGGCTGCGAGCTATTGTGAAGATGGAGGGCGAGGTGACGAAGGAGAACTTCAACGATGCATGGCTCTCCGCCAACGAACTGCTGAAGGACCTGACGGGCGTTGACTACGACACGCAGTGCGGCAACATCAACCGTCTGTCGGGACTGGCATGCGACCCGCGTGCCGTCTATAGGCCGCTCTCCAAGGTGGTGAAGATAAAGTGCCATAAGCGTAAGGCGCAGAAGAAAGGCAAGCGACCGGAATGTAAGAAGGCGGGTGCCACGGCACGGAAGCTGGTGGATGGTGAGGGCATCGCCTACGAGGAGGGAAGCCGTAACAGCTACGTGTCGAGGGTCATATACTGGATGAACAGGTTCGGAGTGAAGGCCGACAAGACACGCGAATGGGCTGAGGAGGAGTTCAACGAATACGATGCTGCCAACGGACATCCTATAGCAGGCATCGTCAAGGCGGTGTTCGGCAAGCACACCGACGAGCACAACACCTGCCGCCCTTCTGCCTTCAATGCCGACGGCGACTCGCGGCCACGCAAATCGACCATCATGGAGGTGGAGGCTTTTCTTACTGCCCGATATCATTTCCGTCGTAACTTGTTGTCGCAACAGGTAGAATACCGTGAAAAGATTGAAGAATTGAAACATTCCACAACATTCAACACGCTGAACGATACGGCGGAGAACACGCTGTGGATTGACATGCAGCGTGCCGGGCTGAACACCGACATGCAGACGCTGCACGCCTACCTCACGAGCAACTGTATCAAGGACTTCCACCCCGTCAGGGACTATCTCGGCAGTCTGCCCGGATGGGACGGGCATGACCATATCGCCGACCTCCTCGGAATGGTTCACTGCCGCGACTGTTCGCCTCAGGACTTCGACTTCTACGTGCGACGATGGCTGGTGGCGATGGTGGCGGCAACACTCGACGACAGTGTGGTGAACCATCAGATATTCGTGCTGCTCGGAAGACAGGGCACCTTCAAGACGTCGTTCATGAACAACCTCCTGCCACCCGAACTGCGACGGTATTTCTGTGTGAAGACCAACTCGCAGCGCATGACCAAGGACGATGCCTTCGCCCTTACTGAGAACATCCTCATCGACATGGAGGAGATTGACAGTATGGGACGACAGGAGGTGAACCAGCTGAAGGCGATGGCGTCGCAGCCCTTCGTCAAGGACCGTCCTGCATACGGGCGAAGCAAGGTGCGGCTGCCGCATGTGGCGTCGTTCTGCGCCACGGGCAACAACATGCAGTTCCTCACCGACGACACGGGAAACCGACGATGGCTGGTGTTCGAGGTAGATCATATCGACAACCCGTGGACAGTCGCCATCAACTACGCCGGCGTGTATTCGCAGATACGTCATCTTCTTGACTCTGGTTTCCGCTACTGGTTCGACTCCGACGAGATTGCTCGTCTGAACTCCCGCAACCGCACGTATGAGACTCCTAACCTCGCACGTGAGCTCATCGCCACACGATACCGCAAGCCCGGCGACAACGAGAAAGCCGTCTATCTCACCGCCTCCGACATCGTAGCCCGATTCGGAGGACAGGTGCGGCTGTCGGCAGTGCAGGTCGGTAAGGCACTGCAGGACATGGGTGTTGTCCAATACCGCACCAAGCACGGCAGGTTCTGGAAGCTCTACGAGCGTCCTGCCACGGACATTGGCAATATCGTCCCCGACGGTGTCGAGAAGAAGGAGGATGGATTGCCATTCTGACCTGCAAGCGGTGACAGGTGACAGTGGTGACAGATAATATATAACCATTACGCGTAATTGAATAAAAGGGTTACTAATAGTAAGGCTTTAATTGAATATTAATATATTATTGTTTATTCCTCTGTCACCTCTGTCATCTGTCACCCCGACTCGTTCAATATTTCAATTTTTCAATATTTCAATTTTTCAATTTTTCAATATTTCAATTTTTCAAAAGTATGAAGCGAATAGATTTAGCGAAAATGTATTTCCCGGAACGGAGCGACAAGGGTGCCGTACGGGGGTTACACGACTGGATCAAGAACTGTCGTGGCCTTGAGGCTGCGCTACAGGCCTTGGGATTGCCGTATTTCTACACCAAGAACCTCACTGTGGGGCAAGTAAGATTGATTATGCAGTATCTTGGTGACCCGTGAGTCAGTTTGCAACTGAATGCCCTGTTCAGTTCGCAACTGATTGCCCTGTTCAGTTCTCAACTGATTGCCCTGTTCAGTCCGCAACTGATTGCCCGATTCAGTTTGCAACTGATTGCCCGATTCAGTTCGCAACTGATTGCCCTGTTCTAATCCCATAACGATAGTATGTTCTAACAAGCACTGAAGAGTGCAATAGAGTGCACGTCACAAAAAATATTGTCGTAACTTTGCAATCGAAATCAAAACTCTTTATTGTTTAATTCTTAAAACTTTTAATTCTATGTCAAAAGCTTACAAAGTTACAAAGCGAACGGTGATGTTCGACAAGGACAACCCGAAGACAGTGTTTAGCGTGATGCCGGTCAACTACGGCACACTGACAACCGATGACGTGGCTAACCAGATTGCAGCCGAGTCAAGCGCTACGCCGGGCGACGTGAAGAACGTGCTCGACCGCTACGCCTACTACGTGAAGGAGAACCTCAAGAAGGGATACCAGATCCAGCTCCTGGGCTTCGGCTACCTCTCCATCCGCTTCATCACCTCCGGTACCGCCAAGACCGAGAAGGAGGCTAACGCCAAACTCATACAGAGTCTCGTGCCCGACTTCTCGCCGTCGTTCAAGATCGTCAACGGCAAGCGCATCTACGACCTCATGCCCGACAAGATCACCCTCGTGCGCTACACCGGC
>JALFCG010000075.1 GCA_022771265.1 Prevotella sp. | reverse complement strand
ACTACACATCACATGATGAGCCATACACCCGAGTCATCGAGCACAAGCATTTCGAGATGTTCGGTCTGGAGGCTTATGACTGTCCGAAGACTGTGGTCAGCGAGGAATATTCTACAGAGTATAAGCCTGGTATGGAGCCATATTATCCAGTGAACGACGACCGCAACAATGCATTGGCTGAGAAATACCGAGAGCTTGCATCAAAGGAGCAGGACGTAATCTTCGGTGGACGATTGGCGGAGTATAAGTATTATGATATGGCGCCGATAATAGAGAAGGTTATTGAGCGTTTTAATTAGGATCAAAGGGACAGGTACATTGATTCATGAATGATTATTCACACATTATATATTTATCAGTGGTGTTCATCAAGCTACGCAAGTTTTTGATGATTGATTATTATATGCGGATGCAAAAAAGCATAAAATTCTTTCCAATACTTGCATAATTGGAAAGAATTTGATGAGTTTGAGAATAAATCAAAGCGAAACTTGTGCCATTTTTCTGGTGAAAAGTTTGGAGGTTTGGAAATAAATGCTTAACTTTGCTGCGAGATTTACATAATATTTTAATGATATGAACGTAACATTGCCATTAGAGACAATATATGATATGTTATCATCTTTGAGTGTTGGTAATAAGAAATGGTTGGCAGACCATTTATACGCTGACATTAGAGAAAGCCAAGATGCAAGGACTAAAGAGCAATTGGCTTTGGATATGGAGATGTCGTTGCTTGAATCAAAAGCGTTCAAGGAAGGACAAAAAACATTGAAAACAGCAGATGCCCTCATAGATGAACTGTAAAATAGTTGTTTCTTCCGTGTTTGAACGTTCTGCCAAAAAGTTGGCGAAGCGTTATTCTTCCTTCCGGAACGACTTTGCAGATTTCTGAAATATCCACACTTTCCGATAATGATCTGAAACACCTGCTTAAAAGATGCGGGATAGAATGATTTATTGTTGAAAGAATTGTAAAAGGGAGTGTAATGCCCCAGTGTCAGCAAAGAAAAACAAAAATCGCCATCCACCCCTTGCGCTTGATGCAAATGTCTCTTACGAGCCATTGATGCTGCAGCCGCCTGAAACTCCTTGAGCAAGCTCAGATATTTTCAGCCTGCCGCACCATCACCCTCCTGGGTTTTTGCATCAATCACAAGGCGATAAACCAAAATAAACATTATTCTGAAACAATAAAGGAACACAATATTCCGTTTATAGAAGTAAAAGTTGTACAATAATGAAACATTATACAATAGAACGGTTGGTAGATAAAGATCCTGTATTGTGCCAGAAACTGAAGCAGTGGTGCTACAATCTTAATGGGTGCTGTCAAGAGGTTCATAAAGGCTTAGGACCGTTTTTGAACGAATATATGTACCAAGACGCACTGGAAATTATGCTTGAAGAACGTCAGGTCGTACCGTTTACTCGTGAGTACTATTTCTCTGTTGAGTTTCATGGCAAGCGCATAAAACATAAGCACTTTGTGGATTTCTATGTGAAGGAAAAGGCGTTCATCGAGTGCAAGGCAGTAGAAAAGCTTTGTCCAGACCATCGTCAGCAGTTGTGGAATTACATGAGGCTCACCAACACTCGCATAGGTATCCTTTGGAATTTCGGCCCGACGCATGATCAAAGTGAACATTACTACCTTGATGTTGACACAGATACTATGTACCTCTTCTAACAAACGGTTTATATCCTGTTTATGGCCTTGAAGAGGATGGTCGCCTTCTGCAAGAAGGTGGTGTTAGGATTCCGATTTGGGCGTTAAGAGCTCGCTCTTATAAGACCAGGGCGGAAGACTGACAACAAGGTTTCGCCTCCATACTCTTCAAGGGGTTTATCCTGGTTTACATTCGTAACTGACACTGAGTATACTTGTCACGGATGTCAGCAGGAAAAACAAAAAGGTCATCACTTCATAAGATATGCATACTCCTTCGACGGACAGTAGCAGGGACAGGCTTTGGGCACTGAGCCTGGCATCTCGTTATGACCACGTATCATGGCATTCGGGAACTTCCGCTTTAGCTCGATGAGGAGAGTTATGATGGCACCACGCTGCTCCAAGGTGCGGGTGTCCTTCGGCTTGCCGTTGGCATCGAGGCCGCCCTCGTAGCAGATGCCGATGCTGCAGCGGTTGAAGGGGCGACAGTGGGCTCCTACCTCGGTGAGACGACGGTGACGGGTGACAGTGCCGTCACGGCGGATGTAGAAGTGATAGCCCACATCGATGAACCCTCGTGCGAGATGGTCGCGACGCAGCTGGTCGGCAGTGTAGTCCTGGGTCTCGCGGGTAGCGGAACAGTGGACGATGATGAAACGCACGGAGTCGTTGGGCATCGTGATGCCGCGCTCGACATCGGTGAGGAGCCGGTCCTCGTCCTTGACGAGGGAACCGGCAACGGTCAAAGGATATTGTTCTTGAATCATAACCTTTCAG
>JALFCG010000060.1 GCA_022771265.1 Prevotella sp. | reverse complement strand
GGTTCTGATGTCATGTTACTTTAAGCTTTGATCACTATAAAGTTACTGATAATCAGCCACTTAACCAAATTTTATTAGTTATATTACGTTAATTAACTCCTTCATTTTCAAACGATTACGTTAGAATTAACAGAGTATTGTTTTAATGGGTCTCCAAATATACAGTTTTTTTCCCATACTACGACCGTCAAACGCATAAAATGTTCCATTTCAAGGCTCTTTTTCTCGCCATGGCATTGCTCGAGCAAGATTCGCTCTGCCCATTTGGCTTAACGAAAACCTTCCGTTTTGGTGGGGGTGGCTCCAGACCCTGTTTCTTATGCTTGGAGGCGTTGCGCCGGACGGGATGAGGAATGGGGGAACCGCCGCATGTTGCAACCATGAAATGAGGGTGGGCCAGAAGTTCTCAGCCCAGTGGCCGCTCGGCTCTGCCGCTGGACTAAGCAAGAATACCCAGGGTGTAACGTGCCGTGTAGCTTGCGCCATGCAGGGGCAAAAGCGTTGAAACAGAGGGTGTTAGATGTACTTTTGCCCTTGCAGGGCGTGGCGTGTCGCTTCGGTTTACCCAGGGCGTCGCTTCGCTTGCCCTGGGCTATGGAGGTCATTGGGCTTTCAGCCCGCATGGCATCTGTGTCGATCTGTGGCATCTGTGGGAGAATAAATCATCCAGCTTGTTCCTTAGCGCATTGTGCGCTTATTTGTCGCCCACAGATCTCTCCGATTTGCACAGATGCAGTTTCACTCCGCATGCGAAAAAATCGCGATCCGTTGCGCCGGTGGCGCATCAAAAACCAAGCAGCAGGCAGTGGAGCAAGAGTAAATGATCCGTGAAAAGACCCATCTGTGCGCATCGATCTGTGGCATCTGTGGGAGAATATTCGCGTGCCGAATGGCCACTCAACATTCCACATCCCACATTCCACATTCCACATCCATCATTCCACACTTTCAAAAGGCCCTTAGTCCATGAGGTCTTCGCCAAGGTGGGTTCGCTGCTCGCGCTTGATGCGCTCTTGCACCTCACGCGGTTTGGTGGCGTAGGTAATCATGCGGATGGAGTCGTTGTAGCTCACGTATTTCCACAACCAGTTGAGCAGCACCATCATCTTGTTTTTCACGCCGAGGATGGAGCGCAGGTGCACCACGAGCCACAGTATCCAGGCAAAGAAGCCTTGGCTGCGGAACTTGCCGATCTCCACCACGGCCTTGTTGCGGCCAATGGTCGCCATGGAGCCGAGGTTGTTGTAGGTGAAGGGTGTGAGCTCGCTGTCGGGCAGGCCCTCGTTGATCTTCTTGAGGTTCTTGGCGAGGTTCTTGGCCTGCTGTATGGCCACCTGCGCCACCTGCGGATGGCCGTTGGGATAAGCTCCGTCGGTGGTTTGCAAGCACTGGTCGCCAATGGCAAACACGCCGTCCAAGCCAGGGATGCGGTTGAAGGCGTCGACCTTAAAGCGGAAGCCACGCCCCAAGTGGCTCTCGTCGATGCCCGGCATGGCGTTGGCCCTGATGCCCGACACCCATAGGAAGGTGCGTGTGGGAATCTCCGTTCCGTCTTTCATGATGACCTTGTGGTCGCGGTAGTCGGTAACCATCTTGCCAAACTGTATGTCGACGCCCATGCTCTTGAGGAAGTGGTACGCCTTCTCCGATGAGGCGGGCGACATGCCGGCAAGCAGGCGGTCGCCCGCCTCGATGAGGTAGATGTGCATCAGCGTCGAGTCCATGTCGGGATAGTCGTAGGGTATGACGTAGCGCTTCATCTCCGACAAGGCGCCGGCAATCTCCACACCGGTGGCGCCACCGCCCACGATCACCACGTTGAGCAGCTCCTGTCGCTCCTCCTCGGTGGCGCAGGTGAGCGCGCGCTCCAAGTTGGAGAGTAGGGCGTTGCGCAGGCCCATGGCCTCGGGCACGGTCTTCATGGGCATGGCCCACTCTTCGATGTTCTTGTTGCCAAAGAAGTTGGTTGTGGCTCCGGCCGCCAGAACCAGGTAGTCGTAGTCGATCTTGCCGATGGAGGTCTGTAGGATTTTCTTTTCCACGTCAACCATGCGAGCTTCAGCCATACGGAAATAGAAGTCCTTTTGCTTGCGGAAAATCTGTCGGAAGGGGAACGATATGCTGCTGGGGTCGATACCCGCCGAGGCGATCTGATAGATCAGCGGTGGAAACTGGTGGAAGTTGTTCTTGTCGATCAGCACCACCTGCATGCCCGACCCATAGAGGTCTTCAGCCAGGCGCAGTCCGCCGAGGCCGCCACCAACGATTACTACTCTTTTCTTCTGATTTCTCTGGATATTGATGCTCATGATATAAAAAGGGTTTTATTAGTTCCATTTCATGGCACGTTTTCTCGCCATGGCAGAGCTTAAGTAAACTTAGCGCTGCTCATCTGGCTTAACGAAAACCTTGCTCTTTGTGACGGCAAAGTTGGCCGTTCTGGAGCAAGCCATTTCTTTCTTTTGTCGGTTTCTTCTTGCAAACGATAGCAACCGATTGCCGTGCGATGATCCCATTCTGTTGTAGGGTTATCGTTCCGAGGGTACAAAGGTACGCATTTTCCTTGAAATATGTGTTACGGCAGGCCGCCGCCCGCTATTTTTATGTTCAAAGTCAAGCGATCGCATGGCGCCGCCGCTTGGCATTCTCAAGCCCATCGGCAAAGTTGAAGTTGAGCAAGCCAATGGTGTACACGGGGTTCAAATGGAAGTCCCAGTCGCCTCCACGCTGTGCCTGCTCGCGTATGGGGAAGGTGGAATGATAAAACTTCTGGTACACATTCTTAATCCATCACCCCGCGTGGCATCTGCGATCAGTGGGAGAATAAAAACATCCAGCCTGTTCTTTAGCGCATTGCGCGCTTAGTTGTCGCCCAAAGATCTCGCGGATTTCCACAGATTTTTCGCATACCAAGCAAGCCCATCGTGTGACATTCTCCCACACAACTCTCCGCATGCGAAAAAATCCGTGGCAATCCGTTGCGCCGACTGCGCATCAAAACCAAGCAGTGGGCAGCGGAGCAAGAGTAAAGAATCCGTGAAAAGACCCATCCGTGCGCATCGGTGCAATCCGTGTTTTTGATAAAGGCACCCCGCATGGCCGTTGCGCAATTGTTAGTGCCCACCGCCTACGGCGATGGTCTCTGGGGTCTACAGAACACGGATATCACCGATGCGCACGGATCAATCATCACGGATCTGTTAATTCTTTCTTTTTTGATGGCCCTCTGGGCCTGTGGATCTTAAACGGATTTTCCGCATACCAAGAATATGTGACGCTCTGTTCATCCCTGTCAAACGAAGCGGGCTGAAAAGTCATGGTAGCGCATAGCCCTGTCAATCCAAGCGGGCTGAAAGCCCAATGACCTCCATAGCCCAGGGCAAGCGAAGCGATACCCTGGGTAAACCGCCACACCATATCACACCACGCCCTGCAAGGGCAAAAGTAAATATAACACGCTCTGTTTCAGCACTTTTGCCCTTACATGGCGTAAGCTCAACGGCACATTATACCCAGGGCGTCGCTTCGCTTGCCGCTGGGCTATGAACTTCTGCCCCTTTGGGGCGTGCCCATTAAAACGCGCTCTCATAGAAAGGTTCTCCGCATGTGGTAAATTCCTGTTCTGTCAACTTGTGCTCAATCAGCCACAGGCATAACTTATTGTCTTTGCCCCGATAATGATAGCCACGCTTTCGACCTGTGCGCAATTGGAACGTGATAATATCTCCTGCCGATTGCTGTCAGGAAGGAAGCAGTATATAGAGAAAGGTGGGAAGCTCGGACGCAAGGTAGGCTCTGTAAAAACGGAAGAACAGATGAAAGCCGAATATAGGGAAGTAATAAGTCTGCTTCGCAAGGGATATTCCATTCGGGATGTGGCAAAGTTGTGTGGTAAAGGGGTAAGTACCGTGCAACGAGTGAAGCGATTACTAAAAGTACAATCATCGCAATAATACTATTGATTTTACGTTCTTTCCCCAAAAAGGGGTTGTGCAATAGCGGCTTAAAGGCTAAAAGCACTACCTTTGTACCCAATATAACAACAATACGTTTAAGGTCACAATTTGTGATCTCAAAAATAAAGATAGAAATATGGCAAACAACATAGATAAAAAAGAATCGGTCGCAAATTGCGACCAGTCCAAAATAGATGTTACAAAATGCGACAACCATGAACTCGCAGGTAATATAGAACCTCTAATAAAAGTAATTAGAGGGCAACAAGTTATGCTTGATAAAGATTTAGCAATGCTATATGGGGTAGAAGTTAAAGTTCTGAATCAGGCTGTTAAACGCAATGTTGAACGCTTCCCTAATGACTTTCGGTTTCAATTGACAAAGTAAGAATGTTTAAGGTCACAAATTGTGACCTTAAACGAAAAACAAGGTCAACACCTCAAATATATGCCGTATGCTTTTACTGAACAAGGCGTGGCAATGCTTAGTAGTGTTCTCCGTTCAAAAACAGCCATTGAGGTCAATATACAGATCATGCGAGCCTTTGTTTCCATGCGCCACTTCATGGTGAATAATGCTTCTATGTTCAGCCGCTTAGAAACAATAGAATATCACCAGTTGGAAATTTTACAGCACCAACAAGATACAGATAAACACTTGCAAGAATCCGACAAGCGTATAGAAGAAGTGTTTCGCAGATTGGACGAGGGCAATGCAAAGCCGAAACAAGGTGTGTTCTACAATGGGCAAGTTTATGATGCCTATACTTTCGTGTCCGACCTGGTTAAGAGTGCGAAGAAACGTATTGTCCTTATCGACAACTATGTTGACGAGACTGTACTGACATTGCTCGATAAAAGAGGAAACGATGTGTCTGCCGTAATCTATACTCAACAGATAAGCCATCAGTTCCAACTCGACATTGACCGTCATAATGCTCAATATGCACCGATTGATGTTGAAACATTCCGTTTATCACATGACCGATTCCTTTGTATAGACGATGATGTGTATCACATAGGAGCATCCATTAAGGACTTGGGCAAGAAGTGGTTTGGTTTCTCCAAGATGGAGATACTTACACCAGACGATTTGGTGGAAAGGATCCACAGGGGATAAGAAAAAATCAGAGCTCTCTATTGAGTATGGAAGAACTTTTCAGATATTATTTAGAGAATATTATTATTCTTCGTATCGGTACAGGCTTACGCTATCTATGGCTACGCTTTGTAAGGCATCGCAAGATTGGCAAAAATATTGTAGTTGTTTTGGTTAATGGTCATCGCATTAACTTAGATGGTAAAGATTTGGATATGTACCTACGCACCTTACCATCTGAAAATGTAAGCAAAATAGAACTTGTAACCAATCCTTCTGCCGAATTTGATGCAGAAGGCAATTGCGGAGTAATCAATATTATTCTAAAGAGTAAGCCTGTGGGGTTTGATGGGAATGTCCACACGGTGTTAACACACGCTCTCACTTTGGCGCAGAAGAAGGAATTGGACTGTCTTTTTCCTCAGGCAATTTTTCTGTTGAATACAAAATAAATAATTCCAATGAAAAGCGCCGCCAAATAGTACAGAATACTTATTCTTATCCTGACTATATACGCTTTACGACCGACAATACTTTAAATAGGTATGACATACTAGGTCAGAATCTAAATAGCAATTACCAATTAGGCGATTTGAATTTGGGATTTTTTGCAACATTAAATAATTCTCGCAGTAAAGCCCACCAAATGGGGCAGATGACTTTCAATGCAGACGCATGTCCATCGAATTCTTATTCCGAGTCGAATCACGATAAATACCGTTTGGAGACAATCTCCCCCTATGTGGACTGGAAACTTGATAGCTTAGGCAAAAAAGTAACGGTAAATTACAACTATATCCATGTCATTGACAAAATTAATCAGAATTTTGATTCGAGTACAGCACACAACTTCTCGAACAGCAATAATGATTATAGCTATATCGTCAATACCCTGAGCGCAGATTTAAACCTTCCGTTTACTTGGCTAAATTTTGAGTTAGGTGGAAAATATTCCCATTTCAGGACCAATAACGTCTCTGAGTTTGGAAGTAGAAATGGTTTTTTATATAAAGAAACGGTAACAGCCTTCTATGCAGATGTCAATCGAATGTTTGGTTCTTTTTACGCCAAAGCTGGTTTACGATATGAACACACCAATGATGATGGAATAACATTAGAAGGGCTGTCCGTTTCTAATAAATATGATCACTGGTTCCCATTTGCAGAAATCTCATACAATCCTTCAGATAATCATTCCTTTGCCTTAAGCTACAGCAAACGTATTGACGACCTTCTATGAATGATATGAATCCTACACGTGTTTTTCGTAACACCTACACATACACCGAAGGTAACGATAGACTTACACCATCGGTCATGGACAATTTGGAGTTTAACTATGTGTTTAAAGGAAATTTCTCTTTTAACCTGTATTATTATCACACATCTGATGCCATACAGAATCTGACTCAGGTAGTGGATGACTTGTTCACCAAGTATTCTCCAAAGAATTGTCTTACCATTAATACTTTTGGTACAGATGCTAGTTATAATTTCTCATTTGGAAAATTCAATTTGTATTCAAGTGTATCTATGTTCTACGTTAAAGCAAAATCTTACGTCGACGAGCTGGATGACAAAGATTTGCGAAGTCTGAATACATCTTTTTCTGCCAATTTAAGTTACCGTTACAAAGTTTTGAACTTTTATGCGAACTATTATCATGTGCTTCCAGGAATAGAAGAATCCTTTCACACTGGAAACCTCGATTGTGTCGGCTTAGGATGCAAGATTGATATTATTAAGAACAAACTTCTTTTGAATATACAAGCCCAAGACATCTTTAGTGGTACTAAGAGCAATAACAGAACTGAATATAAAGATTATGTCTTTAGAAACAGAATAAACAATGACAACACCTCATTCCGTGTGGGATTGACTTATAATTTCGGCAAGCAAAAAGCTAAAAAGGCAGATATAAACATCAGCAACAATGAAACTAATCGCTTGCCTGATATAAAGAAATAAGAAAATGAAAATTATACAAAGTTTTTGGACCGGCAACAAGAATAGTCTGACCGATAGTTATGGATGGCTTTTACCTATATTCAACTATCTGAGCTGGATTATTAGTTGTAATCAGTTACGACGTTATTATGATGATGTTACTTTGGTAACCGACAGTCAAGGAAAACCGTAGGCTCGGCTTTTCCACCTTCAAATACGAACAATATCATACGCCAAACGTACCCCCTCTATACAGTTTCTCCAAGTTGTGACCAAATCGAAGCTCTTTGTCCGTAAGATTGCATACCGCACTTATATTGTTG
>JALFCG010000055.1 GCA_022771265.1 Prevotella sp. | reverse complement strand
CTTCCACCGTCAGCTCTGCCACTGCCGCCACCGAGATAATGCTTACCAACAAGGCAGCGGCAGAAAAAGTTCAGGACACCGACAGTCCCGAGGCAATCCTTGACACTCACCACGACAAGGAATTCTGGATGACTCTCGACGACGGCACTCACGTCCACCTCAACTACAACTCCTCCCTCTCCTACCCCATCCACTTCAAAGGCAAGGAACGCCGCGTCGTCCTTGAAGGCGAGGCTTACTTCTTCGTGGCAAAGGACGACAGCCATCCGTTTGTCGTAACTACACCCTACGGCGACATTCGCGACTACGGCACCGAGTTCTGCGTCAACACCAAGCCACAACAGGGTGGAGCCAGCGTGGTGCTTGTCAAAGGTAAAATCGGTGTAGTGCCCAACAACGGCAGGGAAACAATCCTCCATCCTGGCGAGAAAGCCGAGCTGACCGCAAACCACTTTGTCTCGGTGACAAAAGCAGATATCAATTCTTACGTCGCCTGGAACACCGGACAGTTCTTCTTCGACGGTTGCACGTTGGAAGAACTCACCGATGTCATCTCCCGCTGGTACAACATCAGCGTAGTGTTCGAGTCTGACGACATCAAGTCGATGCGCTTCACTGGCGACATTAACAAGTATGACAACATACTTCCCACCATCCACGCCATAAAGGAAGTGACTGATGTTGACATCACCCTTCTCAACGGAGTGATGACAATAAAGGGGAAAGAATAACGACACACTACAATTATTAATAAAAAAGAGAGAATATGAAGCATTTACTAACTTCCAAAAGGGCGTTCTGCTCACTGCTGTTCGCATTGTGCGCCATCGCCCCATGGACTATTGAGGCTACGGCACAACGCAGCCCCAATGTGACGATCAAAATGACGTCAGCCACAGTGAAGAACTTTTTCGCCGAGCTGAAAAAGCAAACCGGCCTCGACTTCATCTGCAGCACCGACCTTGCCGAGTCGCTGCCAAAGGTGTCGCTCAACGCACAGGACAAACCAGTGCGCGAGGTGCTCGACGAAGTGATGGACAAGCTCAACTGCAGCTACTCCATTGAAGGAAACATAGTGACCATAAAGAAACGGCAGACGGGCAACATGCTCACTGGACGCGTGGTTGATGAAAACGGCGAGGCTCTCGTGGGTGTCTCTGTCACCATTCCCGGCACCAACGTCGGCACTGTGACCGACAGCGACGGACGCTTCGCGCTCCGCGTGGCTCCTGCACTGAGAGGAAAGAACGTTAGCGTTTCCTATCTCGGCATGAAAACACAGACCTTGCCTATGCGTCGCCTGCAGACATCGAAGGTGATTACACTCGAACCCGACGCCAACATCATGGACGACGTGATCGTGACTGGTTATCAGACAATATCGAAGGAACGTGCCACAGGATCGTTCGGCACCATGACAAGCAAGCAGATTGAAGGCAAGCTCAACGCCGACCTCACGCAGAAACTCGAAGGACAGATAGCAGGTGTGGTTCTCGACAAGGACGGAAATCTCTCCATCCGTGGTATCGCCACACTGAACGCCGCCACACAGCCGCTCATCGTTGTCGATGGCTATCCTACGGAGTGCCAGCTCAGCGAGCTCAACCCCGACAACATCGAGAACATCACCGTGCTTAAGGACGGTGTGGCAGCCTCGATCTACGGTTCTCGTTCTGCCAACGGCGTCATCATCGTCACCACGAAGAACGGTGCCGAGGGAAAGACAAAGCTCAGCTACCGAGGCAGCTTTAAGTTTGAGTCTAAGCCAAACCTCGACGACCTGCACATGGCGTCAACATCCGACTACATCGACGCGGAACTTGCGCTCTACGATCTCAATCCCAATAGCTCATCTTACAACATTGCCTACAGAACCGCTAACCAAAGCGACGTCAACTACCTGCTGACTCAGCGCAAGGCAGGAAAGATTAGCGATTCGGAATTTAATTCCGCCATCGACAAGCTACGTGGCAACAACGTGCTGCGCGACATGGAGAAATACATGTTACGCACTGCATTCACACAGACCCACAACATCGGCATCAGCGGCGGCAACAAGGTGAACAAATACAACCTTGCGGTAAACTATACAAAGAACCGTGCGTCTTACATAAACACCGACAACGACCGACTGCTCGTTGACCTTAAGAACGAATGGAATCCATATAAGTTCCTGACCGTAGGCGTGGCAGCCAACGTCAACTACTCACGTTCTAATTCTCCAAGAACCTCTTTCCAGACGTTCACCGACTATTCCAGCTATCTGAAACCCTACTCCCGACTGGCTGACGACAACGGTAACCTACTGAACATACGTACTGTCAGTGCCGCAACAGCCGACCTCTACAGTTCGGTCAGCGGACTTAAGGACACCGACTACAATCCCGTGACCGACGCCTACGAGGACTACAACAAGACCACCAGTTTCGCGGCACGCTTCAACGGTTTCCTGCGCTTCAAAATCATCGACGGACTTACCGCAGAGGTGGGAGGCAACTGGACTCGAGGCAACTCTACGAGCAAGACCATATCGACAGCCAACAGCTACCGCATGCGCCTTGCCTTCAACAACGGTACCTCGATGAGCAACATCTCAAACCACTATGTTCCCGACGGCGACATGATTGACGAGACCCGCTACACCAACGAGAACTGGACAGTGCGCACACAGGTGAACTTCAACCGCACGTTTGGAAAGCACCGTGTAACTGCACTTGCAGGTAACGAGGTGCGCCGCATAACCTACGACAACAACACCTACGCCACTCGTCTCGGCTACAACTCCACGGCAGGCTCGTTCACTCCAGTCAACATCAAGGACTTCGTGTCAGGTGTTTACAACCAAGACATGCTCAACGGCAACGACCTTGCATGGTATCTCAAATATGGTAGCTACGGCATCAGCGACAACCGTTTCGTGTCGTGGTATTTCAACGGATCATACGAGTTCGACGACCGCTACATCATCAGCGGAAGTATTCGTGAGGACCTTACCAACTTCTTCGGCACCGACCCGAAATATCGCCACAAGCCAATGTGGTCTGTGGGTGGAACATGGAAGGTGAACAACGAGAAATTCTTCAACGTTGAATGGATCGACCGATTGAATGTGCGTGCATCCTACGGCGTGAACGGTAACATCTCGCTCACCGATGGTCCTTACCTTATTCTCAGTGCCGGTTCATACAACCCGACGACAGGTGGCGTGTCAAACGGCATTTCTTCCTTCCCCAACAACTCACTGCGCTGGGAGAAGACCACGACAAAGAACATCGGTATCGACATCAACGTGCTCAACAACCGCTTGGGCTTCAGCTTCGACTACTATCACAAGAAGAGCACCGACCTGCTCGCCTCTGATGCCGTTGACCCGACTCTCGGCGTTTCGTCAATCAGAAAGAACGTTGGTTCTATACGCAACCAGGGATTCGAGTTCTCCATCAGCGGCACTCCCGTCAAGTCGCGCGACTTCCGTTGGGATGTGACCTACAACCTCTCGTTAAACAAGAACGAGGTGCTCGAATACAATGTCAACCGCAAATACCCGACATCTTGGGCTTGGGTGACACCAATTCATGCCGCAGGCTATCCTATGTACGGACTCTTCGGCTACAACTTCGCAGGACTCGACGACAAGGGACAGACCTTGATCTTCGGAGCCGACGGCGAAAAGAAACTCGCCTCTGCTTGTACTGTTGACGACATCGTCTATCTCGGCACCGCAGTGCCAAAGGCAGACATGGCGCTGACCAACAACTTCTCTTACAAGAACTGGAACCTCTCGTTCATGTTCATTGCCAAACTGGGCCATAAGTATCGTAAGGACGTGTTCCAAGGCTCCAACATCAACAGCCGCCACGTAGCAGAGCGTTGGCAGAAGGCAGGCGACGAGGCAACGAAAATCTATCCGGTGCTTAAGTCGTGGAACATGGACATGTTCTACTTCCCGTTCTGCGACATCAACATAGGCAACGCAAGCTATGCCAAGCTGCGTGACCTGACCCTCACCTACAACTTCGACAACTCGCTCACCAAACTCATCGGCATGAGCGACGCAAAGGTGTATCTCCAGGCACGCAACCTCTTCCGCATCACGGCAAGCGACTGCGATATCGATCCTGAGACCTTCGAACTGAACTACAGCGGAGGAATGAACGACTCATCAAACGCAGGATATGCCTCACTGCCAATGAATCCGGAGTTCTACATCGGTCTTACATTCAGTTTCTAACCCTTACAATAGAACACTATGAAGAATTTAAAATATATCTTCGCGGCAACACTCGCCGCAACGCTCGCGTCCTGCGACAACTTCCTCGACGTGAAGCCCGTGGGAAAGATGATTCCCACAGAGGTGTCACAGTTTGAGAACATTCTCAACAACAGCCTCACCGTTGACCCTTACTTCATGATGGACAACAACCGCAGCTGCTTCTACGCTGCCATGGCTGACAACCTCACCATCACGGAGAACCTGGCAAAGTACCAATACACTGCCACCTTCCCAAACCTTGAGAACCTGGCTGCCTACATTTTCTACTCGCCAGTACTGGATCCGATCAACACACCATTCACCTGGACCTACAGTTACAAGGCTCTCGGTTACTTCAACAACGTAATCGACGGAGTGACAGCCATCGACAGCGAGTCAGCATACGCTAAAGGAGTTATCGCACAGGCACGCCTCGGACGCGCTTGGCAGATGATGAACATGGCCCTATGCTACGGTCCTATGTACCAGGCTGGAGGTGCCAACGACACTAAGGTGATTCCATACCGACTCTCGGGCGACCCAACCGTAGGCAACGGCGACCTCAATACAACAGCTGAGATTTTCGAGCTTGTGAAGGCAGACCTCGACTATGCTTGTGAGAACTGTCCAAACACCGTGGCAAACCATAGCCGTGCCGACCGCGCCTGCGCCTACGCACTGCGTGCAGAATACTATATGTACACACGCGACTGGCAGAACATGCTCGCCGACGCACAGAAGGCTTGGGAACTTGCCGTTGCCAACAGTGGCAGTGCCGACAAGCTCATCTACAACTACAACGACTTCTACTACGAGGCTCTCACCGAAATCAACCCGCCGGAGGGTTGTTCACCTGAGCCTTATATGACACTGCGCGGTCCTGACACCGACTTCGAGCAGACTACTCATCGTGAGATTCTGCTTTACCGTTCAGTACCAAGCGGAACTACCACCACTAAGTATGTGCCTTCAGAAGACTGGAAGTCAATCTTCGACTTCGACCACGACCTCCGCTGCAAGAAGTTCTTCTTCATCGTGGAAGGCTATCACACCACCTACGGCGACATCACTGTTGACGATGGTCTGCAAATCAACGACTACCGTTCCTACAATATGCAGACCACCGAAGGCATTACCTATCCTCAGCTGCTGCTCGAGAAGGCTGAGGCAGAGGCACGCACAGGCAACACTTCAGCCGCGCTGCAGAGTCTTAACCTCCTGCGCAAATATCGCTACAACTACGGCGATGGCGTGAGCACCGACTTGAAGAACGGTAGCTCAATGTCAGCCGACCAGCTCCTCAACGAGATTCTGACCGAGCGCCGTCGCGAGCTTCCCCTCGTGTCGTTCCAGCGTATGCTCGACCTGAAGCGTTATGCCTACGACTCCGGCAAGCCATGGAGCAAGAGCGTGATTGAGCACAAGATTGGCACCAAGACCTACAGCAAGCCCATCAACGACGCTTACTTCCAGTCGCTGCCAATAGACAATGCCATCATTGAGTACAACCCGCAGTGGGGTCTGCAGACCAACACTACCGAGTACGCTCCTTACAGTGCATGGTAAAATAAACAACTTAAGTGAATCATAGGGACAAGTCCCTATGATTCACTATATCCGCTTCTTCTCTATCTCCTTGCCGCATTTGTTGATAATCATCATCTGCGCATCAGTTATCAGTGACCTCTTTTCGTAGTCATCCACCGTCATAGGTTCATCTACCACGAACACCTGGAAGTCTCCGCTGCGCTTCCTTATCCACAACGCCTTGCCGTCCTTGTTGCTTTTCAGGTAAAGCTTGTTTCCGATGGTGCAGATACCGTCATCAGCCCTTATCTCCCAGTTATGATAGGCAATAAACCGCTCTTCGCGAATGTTCATGACATACACCAGTTCACCGTCATACACCAGTTTCACAAAGCCCCTGTAACGCACTACGGGACGGTGCTCATAGATAAATCCTGTGTTCCCGTCAAACCACCGTTCCCTTTTCCTATAGAACTCGCCATCCTTCTCTGCCCGCTGTCCATACAGCCCCCATTCTCCCGTTGTCACGTCAATATGCAGGAAGCCGTTTCTCCTCCTTTCCCGCACCTTCGTCTTCCATTCCTCCAGCCTTTTGTCACACAGAGCCATAAAAGCCTCCTTGCCTCCGGCTTCTTCCTTGCCGACCAAGGGACTGTCAAGGTCTTGCTGGAAGAACGTCTTGCCCTTCTCGTCCTTATACACCCTCATGCCGTTGTCCATCACCTCCTGCAGCTCAAACACCTTGTCAGGTTCGTGCAACGACACATAGCGTTTCATCCACCCGAAGCCGTCGCCTACCTGGGTCTCCAACGCCTTGCGGTTGATGCCACATTTCCCGTCCACCCATTTCGACCGTATGCGGGGATAGAATGTCAGACCGTCGTCGGTCATCATCTCCACACCCTTGAAGTCCACGACCACGGGATGCCTCTCAAATGTGATGCCGGTCAGCGTGTCAACCCATATCCACACCTTCCCCTTCTTCTTCCTTTCAAATCCAGCCTTGCCAAGTTCGTCAAACCTCGATGCCATTCCTTCATGCCCCACAATCTTCACCAAAGCCTCATCCC
>JALFCG010000042.1 GCA_022771265.1 Prevotella sp. | reverse complement strand
GCGTGAAATCAGTTTAGTTACAATTATTATAGGCTTATGACTACAATATCATTAACATACAATGAAAAGAATAAATTAGCAAAAAAGACAATAGATTTTTTGCTCTCTCTTGGTGTATTTAAAGTTGAGGCTTATGAGTCTAACAAAAAAAAGAAAACGTTGAAAGCAATAAAAGATGCCAAGGAAAAACGTAATGTTACAGTATGCGATACATTTGAGGATTATCTTAAAGCTGTTTCAGAATGAGAACAATTATTGTCACTGGACAGTATAAGAAAGACTTAAAGTTGGCAAGAAAACGTCATTTGCCTGAGGATAAGCTGAATGAAGTGATCCTTAAATTGGCTAATGATGAAGAACTTCCCAGCTCATATAGAGACCATGCGTTAACAGGAGAGTTCTCTGGGACAAGAGAATGTCATATCCAGCCAGATTGGCTTCTCATTTATAGCAAAGAAGATGAAGATTGCGTAAGCTTCCTTTCATTAATTAGAACGGGAAGTCATTCCGATTTATTTTAAAGGTGGCGGCAGCAATGTTGCCACCTTTCACTTTTTCCCTCCAAAGGTTTGGAGTTATGACTGGCGCAGGTCATAAGTTATGAGTGACGATAGGCATAAGTTATCACCAATTTAACTTGTCAACCTGTTTTATAAATAACGCGGGCCAGTATAACGACGAACCGTCGGTATCGATAGGAGTGGCTTATCAGGGATTCTTTTTGTAAATGAAGAATAAAGAATGAAAAATGAACTTTCCAATAGAAACAACATAATACGTAAATATATGAACAGAGTAATGAAGAAGATGGGACTGATGATGGCTATGGGTGTCATCATCTCCCTTGGTGCATCATGTAGTGATGACAACAACGAGAATCAGAGTGGGGACAATGCCCTCAGTGTGAATGAACAGAAGATGGAGGCAATAGCCAATCAGTATATCACGAATACCATATATGGTTCGTGGTGCCGCACCAGTCCACTGTGGGGACGAGGACTCTCACTTGTGAACACCGGAGCGGAAGACCGACTGCACGACTGCCGTGCGCGCAACGAGATAGAGGCCATCATGTGGCATGGATACAGCAAGGACAGTCAGGCCTACGAGTCAACCTTGAAGTTCTATCACCTTAACAAGTCCGACCGTGATGCCGTGGTGAAATTCCTTAGGTCGATATGAAAGTTTTTTTAGCCATACTTTATGCCGCAATCGTGGTGCTCTTAGGAGCTGCCACGATTGTCGGCGAATATTCAGGAACGGATTATGCGCGGGAAGAATGCTACGGAGCAGCATGGATGATAATACTTTGGTTGTTTCTCGCCCTTATGGGCTTACTGCAAGTCGTGCGCAGTCGTGTGCGCCGACTGTCCTTTTACCTTCTTCATGCCTCGTTCGTAGTTATTCTTCTCGGCGCATTCCTTACTCATATCTTCGGTGTGCAGGGCTCTATTCATCTGCGCAAGGGCAGTTTTGCCTGTCGCTTTACGCCTTCAGTCGCCAGTGCTAAGGGTATGCCACAGTCATTGCCCTTTGCCGTGCGTCTCGATGATTTCTCGGTGGAACTGTATCCCGAAAACGGCTATGTGGCTGACTATCGATCGTCAATCACCATTGCCGACATATCCTCGCATGATGTCATCCTCAAGGCAGAAGTGTCGATGAACAAGATTGTCGTATGCCGCAACTGGCGCTTTTATCAGTGGTCGTATGACGACGACGGTATGGGTGCCACTCTCATCGTCAACCACGACCCTTGGGGCATCACCGTTACGTATATCGGCTATTTTCTTCTTTTCCTCACCATCTCATGGGAGGCATTCCGCGGTTGCCGCCATATCGTGAGGCACAAGCGCAAAGAAGACAGATTTACTCGCTTTGAGCGCACGACACTCACTACAGCCATCTCTCTCAGCACACTGATAATCCTTTTCGGCGTGTGGTTCTTCATCACTCAGATGACAGAGACGAACCCTTGGATTGCCGACATGCAACCGATTCTCAACTCGCCTTTCCTCAGTTTGCATGTGGCGATAGTGTCGGTGGCTTACCTGTTGTTGCTCCTTGCCTTCATCGTCTCCATTCCCGGCATCATAACAGGCCGTTATCACCTTCTCTCGCGCCTCATGCTCTATCCCGCAGTGGCATGTCTTGCCATTGGTATCTTTGTGGGAGCGATATGGGCAAATCTGTCGTGGGGCGAGTATTGGAGTTGGGACCCCAAGGAGTCGTGGGCATTGGTGTCGATGATGGTCTATGCCGTGGCACTTCACGATCGCAGCATTCCCTGGCTTCGCAGTGCCCGCCACTATCATCTCTTCATAGCCCTGTCCTTCCTTGTCCTTCTGATGACCTGTTTTGGAGTTAACATGCTTCTCAGCGGTTTACATTCTTACGCATAATTAGGATACCTCTTTTTATTCATTAATATTTGGTTGTTTCGATATTTTTCAGTATCTTTGCCCCCGATTTTCACATCAGGCGTATTTTTTTCAGATATTGATTAATATGGATAATAAACAAGAGATATTTCCTTTAGTGGATGAAGAGGGCGCGGTGATTGGTTCAGCCACCCGTGGCGAGTGTCATAGTGGCAGCAAGCTGCTTCATCCCGTGGTTCATCTGCATGTGTTCAACTCCCAGGGGCAAGTGTATTTGCAGCGGCGTCCCGACTGGAAGGACATCCAACCGGGGAAGTGGGACACTGCCGTAGGCGGACATATCGACTACGGCGAGAATCCCACTGATGCACTGCGTCGCGAGGTGCGTGAGGAGCTCGGCATTACCCACTTCACTCCCCGCAGCCTGGGCAAGTATGTATTCGAAAGCAAGAAGGAGCGCGAACTCGTGTATGTCAACACCACAATCTACGACGGTGTTATCTCCCCATCCACAGAAGAACTTGCCGGCGGTCGTTTCTGGACTATCGACGAGATACGCGCTGCCCTCGGTAAAGATGTGTTAACACCAAATTTCGAGAGCGAGTTCACCCGTTTCTTCCTAAATAATTAAACGGGTTACTATTTCTTACTACTTACCTATTCAGATTTTATCACTTAGGCTATTATATATTAATGTGAAGCCCCTGTTTGTTTTATGTTCCCCACTGCGGTATGTACGTTCTACAGTGGGGAATATACGTTCCGCAGTGCGGAATGTACATACCGCAGTGCGGAACGTAGAATAGATACCTGTTAATTCAAAATTATAATAGCATTAGTAAATACTTTAAAACAACTGTTATTACACATTCACTACTACTATCCACATACTATAATAATACCCATTCTTTCGCGCGTACGCGCGCACGCTCACGCTCTATAAATTTCAATTTCTTCTATCACTAATGGGTTTAATACCACATTATCAGATGTTTAAGTAGTGATAGAAGGTGTGATTAATGTTTCTGAGAAGACTATAAAACGAGATCTCTATGTCCTCCGAGATTTGAATCTCATCAAATACACAGGTAGCAATAAGACTGGGCATTGGGAAGTAACAGACTAACATAGATTCCTATATTATGAAATATTAATAGATATAATGATCAGTTGCCCCAATATGGTAAAATGACGGTTGAGGACAAAAGAGTACAGCCTTTATTAGACTTCATCTACCTATACCACAAAGGATATGACCAAGAGGGGTGTTTTTTTTTGCAGTGAATCAAGGTGCTGAACTGGCACAGTCCAAAAATCATGCAAATAATACTTGAAATAGTTGGTCGTTACAGAATTATTTCGTAATTTTGCCCACGAATGCAGAATGAACTATGAGAAGAATTATATTTTTTGCACTAAGCGTCGTTTGTTGTGTCACGGTTTATGCACAGCAGTTTCAACAGGAATTTGGTTCTCCACGTAAGAATTATGTGGAGATGGTAGCCACGCCCGATCATGGCGACAGTTATTACACTCTTGGGCAGCCAGCCACATTGCGTATATATGCACGCGAGGGTGGTGTGCCGCTCAATGGGGTGAAGGTGAAGTATAAGGTTGGTCCCGAGATGTTTCTTTCGAAGGATGCCGACTCCACTGTGTTTGTAGGAGGGGAGGCAGTCATTCGTATGGGCACGATGACACAACCGGGATTCCTAGCCTGTCAGTATGAGTTTATGGCGGGAGGCAAGCGTCAGCGTGACCTTGTGAAAGTGGCATATTCCCCCCAGGATATTCGCACCTTCACTCCCATGCCCAAGGATTTCAACAGGTTTTGGCAGAACGTGATGCGCGAGGCGCGCAAGGTGGAGCTCTCGCCCGAATACTTTGATGTGCCCGATGCCACCAACGACAAGATTGAAACCAAGCTCGTACGTCTGCATGTTGGCAAGGAGAAGTGGATATATGGTTACCTCTCGCGTCCCCTCGACGGCAAGCAGCATCCTGTAGTGCTTGTTCCACCTGGTGCGGGAAGTCAAAAGATATATCCTTCCGACTATTTCCCCAAGGCGGGAATGATATATCTCAAGATAGAGATTCACGGCAACGATCAGCGACTGCCCGACGATGAATACAATTGTATGCGTGCTGAGAAATGCGAGGGCTATATGCGCCGGGGAATGGAGTCAAAGGACACATATTATTATAAGGATGTATATGCAGGCTGTGCAAGGGCGGTTGATTTCCTCTGTTCACTGCCCGACTGGGACGGTAAGAATGTCATCGTCACTGGCGGTTCGCAAGGTGGGGCCTTGTCCATAATCACTGCAGCCCTCAACGAGAAGGTCACCATTTGCGCCCCGTTCTATCCTGCCCTTAGCGACCTCACTGGATTCCTTCATCACAGGGCAGGAGGATGGCCAATGTTTTTCTCTGGTTTGTTTGACGATAGTAGGGTAGATATTCCCGTCGATCAGGCTTTGGAGACCTTGCCATATTTCGATGTAGTGAATTTCGCTCGCACTCTGCGTGTGCCCACCTTCATGAGTTGGGGATATAGCGACGACACCTGTTCGCCCACCTCTATCTGGTCGGTATGGAATGAGATTACCGCCCCCAAACAGAAGGACATCACTCCCAGCAGTGGTCACTGGCGCTTCCCGAGCAGTCAGGAGAAATGCTTCAAGTGGATGCTCGACAATATCTCGACTCATTAAATCACAGTGAATCACAGGGACAGGTTGACCCATTGTTTTCCGCACTTGGTTAAAGTATATTAACCATGTGCGGATAAGTGTGGTTGACACTTGGTGATATGTGCAGAAAAGTGTACCTTTGCAACCGAAATATGTGCATATTGATATACGTGTAAACGTAATTTATTTGCAGAATAATGTTGTTTAAGATATGAAAAAAACTGTGGTTTTGTTAATGGGTTTTATGGCGGTAGCTACGTGTTTTGCCGCCTGTTCTTCGGATGACAATGAAGTGACTACGCCACCCGAGAGTATTGAGAATGAGGAGACTGCCGACTCTATTCTGGCGGGAACGGAGTTGGTGGTTGACAGTGCTGAGGTGTGGAGCGAGCGTGATGGAAATAAGATTTTTGGCATGATGTATTATAATTCTGCATCGTCGAAAAAACAGCCTGCCGTGATACTCTCGCACAGTAGTTCGCTCACCCACAAAGCCATGTCGGGCTACGCCAAGGAGATAGCCAAGATGGGCTATGCCGCCTACTGCTTTGACTTCTGCGGTGGCAGCAGCAAGAGCAAAAGCGACGGGAAGACCGACGAGATGACCGTCTTCACCGAGGTGGAAGACCTGCGGGCAGTAGCAAAAACCGTGAAGGCGCAGCAATATGTCGATCCTTCACGTGTCGTACTGCTTGGAAGCAGCCAGGGCGGACTTGTCTCAGCATTGCTTGCCGACGAGTGTAGAGACGACTTTGCTGGAATGATACTCTTCTATCCAGCATTTAACATCCCGGAATTGGTGAAGATGTTCAGCTCATTTGGCAACCTTGGCGACTTTGGCAATCTTGGCGACTTCGGCAATTTCGGCGACTTCGGCAATCTTGGCGACTTCGGCGGCATGACCTCCATGGGCGAGGCGTTTGTCAGCAGCATAAAGGACTTCGACGTGTGGTCACACATCGGCAAGTTTGACAAGCCCGTCATCATCATCCATGGCACTCAAGACATAATCGTCCCCATCTCCAACTCCGAGAAAGCCGCCCTACTCTACCCCTCTGCCACTCTCAACAAGATTGAAGGTGCCAACCACGGCTTCAACGCCGCCAACCTTGGCAGTATGGGCAGCATGATGGGTTCGTCTGCCGACTACGACTCCGTAGTGATGCCGATTGTGGAGGATTTCCTGGTCAGATTTTAACTTACCTTAGTGCTGCATTTCAAGACAAGCAAAAACTTCAATGGCATGGCAAATTTACATAAAAAATCCCGAATCATAAGCCAGTCGAAATAAAAAATAAATGTCATTCCCCGAAATTTTGCGTTTTTTTATAAGAAAATGTCAAGTCCGCCACAGATAATAGTATGCGGACTTGACGTGCGCTAAGATAGCATATTTCTTTGTATTATGAGCAATACGTGTTGTGTCCAACTTTTTGGGTTCACTTCACGCTCAGACCCTACATATTTTCTCATCTATATAATAATCTTGGGTCTGCGGGTCAAATTATACGTTGGCATCGTGAATCAGAGTGGCTTTTATTACAAACGCCCACTGGTCGTCGGCAAGTCGTTCGAGGGTGATATTGCCTCCCATGGCTTGCATGAGTTTGCGGCATAGTGGGAGCTCGAGATTGCTGCGACCGCTATTGGCGGGATTGGTGCGGTTGTTGAACACGTCGAAAAGGTCTTCTGTATCTTTTTCTGTGAAGTTGGCGATGCATCCCACCTGTACTACCACCTCATCCTGATTGCCCCAGAACTTCACGGCCACCTTGCCTTTCATCTTGTAATAGTCGGCATTGACGATGGCATAGCTCACTACCTGTGAGAAGCGCTTGGGGTCTACCTTTACAAAATGAGTTTTGCCGTCACCCTCAATAGTGAACTGTATGCCACTGACACTACCCAACGCTTCCTTAATATTCATTATTGCAGGCTCAACATCCACGCTGGTAAGTGAGAGGTTGAGGTCGTTCTCGCCAGCCTTGCCGAGGTCGATGATGTCATTGAAGATATTCAGCAGCATGCTCTTGTTCTGGTTGATGAAGGAGAGCAGTTCCTTGTCGTTGTCGTTCATGTTCGACTTGTCCAGCATGTCTATCGACATCTGTATGGCGTGGAGCGGCGAGCGCATCAGATAGCCCATATTGGTGATGAAGTTCGACTTGCCCTTTTCATTCTCGCGCGAAACAAGAAGCAGCATCTTTGCCTGACGCTTGAGCTTGCGCTCGAAGAACGCTACCACACTGATTAGGATAACAATGGCTATCAGGGCACATACTCCTCCAAGAATGTATTTCTCATTACGCTCAAAGAAGCTTATGGGTTTGCCGAAATAGATGGCATTCTTGGGATAGAGATTCTCGGGGATGCCGTATTTCTTCAACGTCTGGTAGTTCAGGTATGTGTTGGCGTTGTCCAACTTCACCAAGGGCATATCCTTGGGTTGCACACCGTTCTCTATCTTCATAAGCACGTTGATGAGGGTGGATTGCAGTTCTTCGGAAGTAGAATATATACCGCCGGCAAGTACTCCATCGCGTATGCCCACATCAAAAAGACCGAACACCACATCATCGGTCAGCGAACTGGCTATATATCTCATGGCATTATCAGGATAAAGGGCACGGTTGGCGGAGTTCTTGCTCTGACTGAACCACGAGTCGAAGATAACCGCGGTATGCTTCGGAAGTGTGGCCAAGCGGGTTTTCAGTTGGGCTGTGGTGAGATCTCTGTTATTGAGGTCGATAAGGTCGAGACTCGGATATTTCTCCCTAACTATCCGTTTGATCTTTTCCCTCACCATATATCCTATCTGCCATGTGTCGCTCACGAGGGCAAGGTGTCGGGTCTGCGGTTTCAGACTCAAAGCGAGTTCTATGGTGGGCTCAACAAAAAACGGGTCGTTGATGAGTGTGGCATTTATTCCCTTGCGCGAGTCCGCCAATGAAATTTTCATGTCTTCGGTAATCTCGCGGCAAGAACTGTAGTTAGAGGCACTGATGGTGTAGGCGCCGGAGAAAAGGGCAACGCAGGGCACATTCTTCCATTCCTCCGACATATATGTACGATACATTATCCAGGCTTCCTCGCCAAGCAGCACCACGATATTCTTCTTGTTGGCATCGTGCTCGTCCATAAGCTGCTCGGCCTTATTATGCATGAAACTGCTGTCACGATTGGCTACGAGGTCGAGATAATCCACCTCGACATTCCATTTGCGGTCAACCGAAAAGTGTGAAACAATAGAACTTTCAAGAGCTCCGGCCCAACCGTATCCTTGAAAATACGAACTGAGCACGAGCACCTTGTTCTCCTGTCTAACAGATGTCTTCCCGCCGTCGGCCGCCAAAACATTCAATTTGGCCATAACGGCAATGATAATCAATAACAATAGTTTTTTATTCATGATATATTATTTTTATGTTGTGGTTCTTTTCATAAGTAATCTCATTATTTAATTTTTCTTCATTACGCTGTTGACGTAATAACTTTTGGGACTGATACCTTTTAACTTTACAAAGTAGCGATGAAACGACGAGAGGGAATTGAAACCACTCTTCTGCGCCACTACCGACATCGATTTCCTGCCTCGTTCGGGCATCATCTCGATGATACGACACGCCTCGTTGATTCGGAAAGTGTTGATATAGTCGAAGAATGACGTGTTGAGCGTATTGTTCAGGTAGTCCGACAGGTAAGTCTTGTTGGTGCCGATGGCAGTGGCCACGTCGGTTGTGGTAAGCTTCGGATTGAGATAGAGTTTGTCTTGACTCATCTTCTGTTCTAACCTTACTGCCAATATGTAGTTAAGCGACACTACATCATCATCTGACTTGGGTTCTTCAATTTCCTCAGTAGCTTGCTCATCTTCGTTTTCGACCGGCTTCAGGGTTCTAACCACCCGATGTCTTCTTGAAAAGAGGAAAAGGAATGTCCATAATGCCATGGAGAAGATATTGTATAGTGCTTCGCTTAGCCATGTGGTATAGGTGAACGCCAAGTTATACACAAACAGTGATAAGAAAAGTGCCACACTCGACACCACAACCCAAGCAACATCGATATTTTCCTTATAGGAATAGTTAAGTTTTATATATTGTCGATACCTCACCGAGAACACTACAACGAGGTACATGGTTGCCACAGCCACGACAATAGCAACTGAAAAAGCGCAAAAAACCACGATTTCATCGGGGGAAATCAAGAATAGCGGTATGAATAACGCCTGCATAGACAACAATGCGGCTAACTGACGGCGAGTGGGATAACCAGGATTGGTGGCTTCGATGAAGAAGGCACAGACAAGAGGTATGAACAGAAGGTCGACAGTGTTGACAAAATCATCGAACCAAAAGGAGTATTTCCATTGCGCAAAGAGGAACACAGAATCCTTTATGTAACTGAAAGCAAGGAATATAGTTGTATAGAATAATAGTCTCATCATCCTGTTGCGGTGTCTGTATGTATATAGTTTAATACACCAGAACACGAAGAATATTGTTATGGCGCCCCGTATAAAATGGGCAAATGCTTCAACTGTCGATAATTGTTGTTCCATAAGGAATTATGTAATTTCTTAAATAGGTGAAATTTATTTTGCAAAGATACAACTTTTATTCATAATACACTGCTGTTAGGAACGAATAATAGAGGAAAAATCTTATTTTTTTTTCTTTATTGACACATTTTTTCCGTATTGACACAATTTATAATAGCAATAAAGCCGCCTTCAAGAGCTCTCGAAAGCGGCCTTTTCTCCATTTATCATTTCCCTACAGGGTTGTCTGTCGTAATAAAATCGGGACGAAGAATCTTTGTCATACGCATCTGCTCCTCTGTGTCGGGAGTCCAGATGTTGACATCCAAGCCAAGGGCGGTACAAGGGACAGGTCATGAAGTGAACCCAAAAAGTTGGACACAACACTTACTGTTCATATGCGAAGAAGAACATTAGAAGAAAAGTTAGAAGCTATTAAATTAGTAGAGGCGGGAAACTCTCCTCGTTCAGTGTCTGACCGTTTACACATTGGGCACCATCAAATTTATGAGTGGTTATACATTTATAAAGAAAAAGGCGTCTCCGGGCTTGAAAACAAGCGTATATGTAAGAAAAACCAGTATTCATTTGAAAAAAGATGCGAAATTATTCGTGAATATCAAGAATCTGAGCTAACTTTGCCTGAGATTAGTTCAAAGCATGGTATCTCATCTAGTACCTTAGTCGGTTGGCTGTCCAAGTTCAATAAGGGTGGAAAGGATGCGCTTGCAATTAAGCAACCATCGCCAAGAGAACAATCCAAGAGCATTATGAAAAGATTACCAAAGGAAGAGTGTGAGAAGGAAAACGAGAGGCTCCGCAAGGAGATCGAACGCCTCAGGGCGGAGAACCTGCTGCTAAAAAAAGTGAAAGCCTTAGTCGAGGAAAGAGAGTCCCGAAACAGAAGGATTGGGCGCGGGCCATTGACGAACTAAGGCGCGAGGAGCATGTGGATATCAATCTCCTGCTGGAGTTGAAGAAGATGGCACGCAGCACTTTTTACTATCACATGAATAATATTGGCAATGCCTTGCTCTTCGATGACGACGAACGCGTCTACGTATTCTACGGCACAGGAGAGCAGGTGGAACTGACAT
>JALFCG010000134.1 GCA_022771265.1 Prevotella sp. | reverse complement strand
TCGGTATTGCTATAGACGAACGTTGGGTCCTGCTGCGACGGAGAGGTCGTCTCAAGGAAGTCGTTGCAGGAAGTAAGTCCCAGCATTCCCATTGCTGCTATTGAAATATATTTGTTTATCGATTTCATATTCTTTGCTTGTTAATGTCGTTATGTTACAATGTCACGTTGAGACCGAAAGTGAAGGCACGGCTCTTGGGGTAGGACGAGTAGTCGATGCCAGGAGTAAGACCTGAATAAGAGCTGTTGCGAGAATAGGAGCTTACCTCAGGGTCGTAGCCGGAATAACCGGTGATGCAGAACAGGTTGGAAGCGGTCACGTAGAAGCGGCAACGCTGGATGCCTACCTGCTTGGTGAGCTTTGTCGGAAGTGTGTAGCCGAGGGTAACGCTCTGCAGACGAAGGTAGGATGCGTCCTCAAGAGCCCAGTCGGTAGGAATGACTGTAGCGTTGCCCAATGAGTAAGGTGACCAGTATTCCTTGGCGTTGGCTCCCTCGTTGGCGGCTGCCAGTTCTTCAAGCGAGGTCAAGAGAAGCCCTGTCTCTTGGTTGAGGTAAGAGTAGCTATTGTCCTGAGCCATGATTTTCAGCATGTTAGGATATGTACCGCTACGATACTGCTGAGTGGTGGCAATCTTGTTGGCATTGTAAATGTCGTTGCCAACGGAATAGGTGAAGTTGGCTGTGAAGTCGAAATCCTTATAGCTTGCGTTGAAGCCGAAACCACCGCTGCAGGTCGGGTTGGTGTCGCCGATAACCGTGCGGTCGTCGAGGTCAACAACACCGTCGTTATTGAGGTCCTTGAGCTTCAATGTACCCGGACGTACACCGATGACACCACCGAGTAGTGAGGTGGTAGCCACACCTTCCTTCAGCTTGTAGGTCTTTGTGGCAGGGTCGTATGACTCAAAGTCGTCGGTAGTGTAATATGGATGACCGTTGGAGTAGTCAACTGCCCATCCGTAAACCAGACCGATAGGGTCGCCGACACGTACGATGTAGTCGTCGGTGTTCTTGTTGTCGGTGCCAGCCCATCCAGACTGGAATGGCATAGACTCCAGTCCGCCGCTGAGGCTCTTCACCTTCGACTTGTTGAAGTTGATGTTGGCGTAGGCTGAGAGTGAGAAGTCGCGCTTGTTTACAAGATTGAAGTTTAGGCTGACGTCAATACCCTTGTTCTCGGTCTCTGCAGAGTTCTCAAACATTGTGGTGTAGCCCGGAGCTGTGATGTTGTGCTGGATGAGAAGATCCTTTGCGGTGTTCCAGTAGAGTTCGACGCTACCTGTGATGCGCTCGTCGAAGAAACCGAAGTCAACACCGACGTTGCGGGTGATGGTGGTCTCCCAAGTAAGGTTAGGGTTGGCAAGCACGCTGGTGGTCGAGAGGTGATTGTTGGCTGACTCGCCCACACCGTAACGCTTTGAACCACTGTTGGCACTGTAAATCATGAGGTACTGACTGTTGCTAATGCGGTTGTTACCGGCTTCACCGTAAGAGAGGCGTAACTTAAGGTTTGAGAACACCTTCTTTGCGCCAGCCATAAATGGCTCTTCGATGATACGCCAGGCGGCAGAGGCGGCAGGGAAGAATCCCCACTTGTTTCCCTTGGCAAACTTTGAAGAACCGTCTTCACGGGCAGTGAACGTGAGCAGGTAACGCTCCTTGTAGTTGTAGTTGAGACGTCCGAAGAAAGAAGCGAGGTTAACGTCGGCGTCGATGGTTGACTTCATGTCGGTAACACCGCTGCCTTGTCCGAAGTTGGCAAATACCTGGTCGGCTGTCCAGAGCATTGGGTACTTGGTTCCGTACATATAAGTGTTGTTTGACTTGTCAACGGTCACTTCCTGACCAACCATTGCACTGAGGCTGTGGTCGCCGAACTTCTTGTTATAGTTGATGGTGAACGCCTCACGCATGCTGCGGGTGTTTTGCTTTGTCCAGTCGGCAAGAGGTTGGCCTCCAACATATGAAGCGTTGGTAGTGGTTGAACCCCACCACTGCTTTGTCTCGTTGAAACCATAGCCGTATCCGGCTTCGAGACGTGCGCTTAGTTCCTTGGTCATCTTGTATTCGAGGCTTGCGTTGAACTGGAAACGGCGGTTCTGCTTCTTCTTCCAATAACGTTCTGCCTGCTCGGCAAGTGTCATGTTGGCGTTGAGGTATTCCTGATATTCCTCGTCGGTCATAGAGCTGAAGTCGGGAGTGACGAATTCGGAAAGACCCTTGGTGGCCTGTGAGGTCACTGCCTGTGTGGTACGAATCTTATAGGTTCCACCTTGCGTTCCCTGACCGTTAGTGGTCTGGTCGCTGACGCGGACGTTCATGCCAAACTTCAGTTTCTTGTTGATTTCGTGGTTCAGCTTAAACTGTACAGAGAAGCGTCCGTAGTCGTTGTTTGGCATAAGGCCACCGTTGTAGTCGTAGGTGCCGCTGAGTGAGAAGTTGGTCTTCTCCGTACCGCCATTGAGGCTAACGTTGTGCTGCTGTGTGAGCACGCTTGCGCCGAACATGTCGTCCTGCCAGTCGATGCCTTCCACCTCTTTATATAATTCAAGGTCGTCATACACACCGAAGTATTTCTCGAACGATGCGATGTTGGCAGAACCGCGCAGGGCAGCATACTCGTAGTTGCTCATCACGTACTCGTAGGTGTCCATCACCTCCATACGCTTGGCAATGCTCTTGGTCTGCAGGAAACCATTGTAGTTGATGCGGGTCTTGCCTGCCTTGGCACTCTTGGTAGTGATGAGAACAACACCGTTGGCACCGCGTGAACCGTAGATGGCTGTTGAGGAAGCGTCTTTCAATACGGTGATGTCCTCGATGTCGTTGGCGGAAACATCGTTCATGTTGTCAGCGGGGAAACCGTCGATGACATAAAGAGGCGAGTTGTCGCCGGTGATGGAACCTCCACCATGGACGCGGATGAGCACCTCGGCATCAGGCGAACCGTCAGTTGTCATCACATTCACACCTGACAGCTTTCCCGTAAGGGCTTCAGCCACACTTGACGTAGGCACTTTGTTAAGGTCGCCTCCCTTGACGGTAGATACCGCTCCTGTGAGGTCTTTCTTCCTGACAGCACCATAACCGATCACCACAAGGTCGTTAAGGCTTGTCGCCTCGTCCTCGAGAGTGATGTCGAACTTTGTCTTGTTTCCCACCGTGATGGTCTGTGTCTTCATGCCGATATACGACACTACAATCGGGTTCTTGCCCGAAACCTTGATGGTGAAATTACCGTCGAAGTCTGTCACGACGCCATTTTGCGTACCTTTTTCAAGAACACTCGCACCGATGACAGTTTCTCCACTGGAGTCCTTTACCGTACCGGTGATAGTCTTTTGCGCAAAAGCGAGGAAACAAACCATCGTCATGAGCAGAGCCATAGAGACTCTCTTGAGTTGTTGTTTCATACGTTTGTTCTTTTTAGTTAGTGTATTACTTAATAATTAATTTTTTTGCATAGTTTGTTCATTGCAATGCGGAAAACGACGGTGAAAAGTCATAAGCCTGCCATTGCAAGTGCAAATTTATACCAAATAAATCATAAATTGAAGATTTTTCTTAAAAAAAACAACTCTATTAACTATTATTAAGTCTTTTCTCCCCTTTCCCCACGTTTTCCATCGTCTTTTTCTTCCGCTCAAGTTGATTTTCGTCAATTAAAGGCAATAAAAGAACCATATTTATTATGGACTTAACACCGACCTCGAGACCGGTAGCGGTACATATCCCTCACTCAAGGACCAGGCAACAGACAAGCAGAGCCTCTGGAACTACGGAACACTCTCTACCAACGGACAGATGAACACCGACAACAATGCCTATGCAAAGTTCTATGAAGGCATTGAGCGTGCTAACCTCGCTATCGAGGGAATACGCAAACACGGTAATGTAGAGCAGAACAAGGATATGGCCCACCTTCTCGGCGAAGCACTCACACTGCGTGCCGTAGTATATAACGACCTTGTAAAGGCTTGGGGTGATGTTCCTGCACGCTTCGTGCCAAACAATCCTTCTAATGTGTATTTGCCACGTGCCAACAAGGACTCTATCTATCGTCGGCTCCTTGCCGACCTCGCTGAGGCTGAGCAGTATTGCTACTGGCCAAAGGAAAGCTCCATCACCAACTCTACCGAGCGTGTGAGCAAGGCTTTCGTAAAGGGTCTTCGCGCCCGTATCGCCCTCTATGCTTGTGGTTATGCTCTCCGTAGCGACGGCTACCGTCGTTCTAACGATCCAGAACTCTCTCAGGACAAGATGATGCAGATTGTAAAGGATGAATGTATCGACATCATCAACCAGGGCTGCAACAAACTCGGCGACTTCAAGTCAAACTTCGTGAAGCTCTGTCAGGATAACGTCACTGCTGGCGACGAGTCGCTTTGGGAAATTCCTTTCTCCGATGGTCGTGGACGTGTACTCTACACATGGGGTGTAAAGCACAATGCCAAGGACCAATATAC
>JALFCG010000156.1 GCA_022771265.1 Prevotella sp. | reverse complement strand
GATGAAAAACAGCCTCTATCGTTTTCCCATGATGACTTGAATTGCTGGTACATCCACACACAGCAATAAGTAAAAAGAACAATAACTTTTTCATATAACTTGTCATTTAGTAAATCTCGGATCTTTTACGGGATAAGTTTTCCCCCAATGGTCAAACCTAACCCCTTGACGTAATTTTCTTGCAGTTTCAGCTTCGCTGCCCTCTATAACTCGGCGCTCCTCCTCGTTATCATATTGAGCATTTTGGGTATCACTTCTGTCCTTATGCTTTTTATGATCATGAAGATCATCTAATGCGTGGTCAAATTCGTGTTCCAGTCTAACAGCAGGTGATTGTTTTCTTCCATTGGACAGGATTATCCCCTTTCTCGACTCCCAATACACAACTGGAATTCTATCAATGTTCCAATAATCCGTTTCTTTGAAATCTCTTATTAACTCTATGAGAATGGCAGGATCTCGAACAGCCTTCAAAATATTTTGTCCTGTATTATAATGCTTCAGATAATTATACGTATGGACAAAATCCAGCACAAAACTATTATTCGGCACCCTTTTTTGGGTACCATTAAAAACAAAATATCTATTATTACCCCGCGCATCTTGATACCAAATCAAAACATCTTTTCCGTCCGGGTCTATCCTATTGACAGGATTGTTATGGCAATACGCATACGGGCTGACGCTGTAGTATTTTTCGCAGAGCGGATCCATCGTCGTCCACCTGCCCACGGCCGGGTCGTACAGACGCGCGCCAAAGTCGTAGAGGTCGAGGCCATGCTGGTGATCCCACTCCTTGCCCAGGAACTTCAGCGGTTGCACATCGGCGTTCGTGTTCCAGTCACCATAGGGGCCGCCATAGGCATAGTAACCGTTGCGCTGAACATTCCAAGCATCCGACACAACCTCGCGCACACTGCCCAGGTGGTCGCAAACGTAATAACAGTAAGCGGTGTACTGGCCTGACAGCAGACAGAAGCCACCGTCGAAGAGCACCCATTCCAACTTGCCGTCGGTGAAAATGAATGGCCCCACCTGCTCACGGCTGTTCTCCACACATGCGGATGGCACGCTGGCTTGGATGGACAGGATGCCGTCGTCGGTCTCCGCTTCCGCGCCAGTTTCCTCCGCTGCGACCATGCTGCACAGCGCATTGGCCGCCCGTGTCTTCCAAGTGGTTTTCAGCTTTGTGCCGTCCGCATCATAGATGTATTCCGTGGTGTTCCCGTTGCCATACGCTATCATCGCTGGTGTACCCAAGACCGAGTAGCTGACGGTCACGTTCCTGTCTGGGTCATGCGCCAGCGCGCCGACCGTGTTGTACTCGTATGGGCGGTGCCGGTCTACCGTTTTAGGCTTGAAGTCGAAGCCGCCCTCATAGACCAAACCGCCCTGCCGGTCCGTAATGCCTCGAATATGATTGCCGACATAGTGCAACTGGAGGTCGTCCGTCAAGCCATAGCTGCCATTGTTGCGCTTGCCATAACGGTGCAGCGCGACGACATTGCCGTTGCGGTCATAGTCTACCGACTCGCCATAATGATCATTCCCGGCAGAGACCATGCGGTTCAGGTTGTCATAGGCGAACGTGTAGCGAAAGGTGTCACGCACGCCTCCGTTTTGATAGCTATGGCTCACAGAGACTATGTTGCCATTGTACAGCCCATCGTAGCTGAGGGTCTCCGCGTAGCCGGGCCCCGATAGCGTTGTCAGCCAACCACGCACATTGTGAGCGTACTCCACGCTGCCCGAATTGCCAGGAAGTGTCTTGCGCACCAGGCGCCCAAGGTCGTCATACTCCAACCTTGACACGAATTGTGGGGCACCACCGTTGCAGGCCACCAACTGGATGGCCAGGGCGTCGTTCACGGGACTGTAACTGTTGGCGTAGACCACCGAGTCCGTCCGGCCGTCATGGCGCACCTCCCACACCGTGCGCAGGGGCTTGTCGGTGAAGGAATACTCCGTCCGCGAGAGGAGCACCTTGCCGCCAAGGCACGACTGGCGCGTGTCGCAGGGAAGCCCCTTGACCGTGTAGTAAGTCACGCCATAAAGCCACTCGCCCCCAGTGGTGAGGGTGACTGAACCTGTGGGGTGGCCTGTCGCATTCTGCGCGTTCTTCTTTCTCATCAGGTTGACGTTCGTATATTCTTTAAACGATGGGCCATCAAAAAAATTGTAGTCATCGTAGTAATTTATTCGCTCTACCTTGGGAGACGCAAGATGGACCCCGCCAACATAGCCCGAATGGAAGAGGCCGTCTACTGAAGATAGCGTCACCACACCCGAATGGACATTGTGGGGCGTGTCCGTGCAGGTGCCCTGCATCGCCAGGCGCCCATGAGGGTCATAAAACGTAAAGCGGCAGAGGCCGCGCTTGAGCAATTCACCATCCTGCGTGAACACCACGCGACCTCGGTTGTCATACCAGTATCTCACGGGGGCGCAGCCGGGCAAACGCTTGTAGACCACGCGCGAACGGCCGTCGTAGCGATACTCGTAAGCGTATGCCTCCAACGCCTGTTGCTTTCCTGCACCCAGGTCGCACATCGGAGGAAGCACAAAGCGAAGCTGGCCGAGGTCGTCGTAAACATAATATGTGTCGGCAAAGACTCCGGCACTGATCGCTTGTCGTTCCAAGACCTTCTCACCCATCAGGTTGGTGAAGACGGTAACCGACTTGCCGTCCTCGTCCACATGGCGCTCGCCCATGAGTGCGCCCGACTTCCACGCGCCCCTCTCTTCGGGCTGCCCGTCCTGCCCTAACACGTACCGCTTGACCACAAGGTCGGGCTTGCCCGCCGACAAGTTGGCCACACGTTGCGTCTGCCGGGGTTTGCCCGCCGACTTCCACGCCTCGCCAGGACCCAGGACGGAGCGCTCGCGGCCCAATGGGTCATAGGTGGCCTCCGAATAGCAGTCCTCATCGCCATTGGAGCGTCTCGACAATCCCTTGATCTCTTCAGCCGTCTTCCACCCAACGCCTTTTCCCCCAATGCCCGGTAGCCAATGGATGTGGCCACGCCCCAGCTCGTCATACTCCGTCAGCGTGTAGGCGGAGTTTCCTGAGACTCCAAGGCCTGTCGTCACATGTATCTCGGGGCGGCCAAGCCCGTCGTGATACTGCACCTCTGTCACCTTGTTGCTGCCACTGGCATTCAGCAACGTCTGCGTCAGCACATAGTTTTGTGATGCGCTCTGAGCCAAGAGAGCACACGACACGACAAACATGATGATGGTTGTTACCGTTTTCTTCATAAAAGAAATATTTATGGTTTGTAACCGCCGTGTTCAACGCTACTCAACAACGATCTTGTTATCGTAAACCTTACCATTCACATTCAAGTAAAGAATGTATTTTCCACGCCTTAGGCCAGCAAAATTAAATGAGAGAGAATAGCCTATTCCTGCCTCATCCGTTCGGCTAGTCTTCCGATATATGACACCCATTGGGTCTGCAATCATGGCTGACACAGTAGCCATATTTTTCAGGTCATAGCCTATCCGAACACTTCGTCTATCGCTTATGACCTCATACGTAATAATATCAGGAGCGTCTGCCAAGCAGGAATCGTGATGCGCCAGTTCAATATTGACAGAGTCTGCCAATATGCGCAAGCTATCAGGGAGGGTACGAAACGCCATTTTGTAGGATTTCAACAGGTTTGCACCCTGATAGTAGGCTATTGAGCAAGTCTCAAACAATGGGTAACGGTATCCCTTTGCATACCAACAGTAGCGCTCCACCACCTCTAGCTGGCGTCCTGTTGAGTCTTTCGTCACAGAATCCCTTTCGACGTTGAAAGAAGTCGTTCTCAATGTGCGGACACGAAGCACGTTCTTCAAGAGACACTCGTCAGTGATTTTTAGTTCGCCCTCACCATCAGCTTCAACAAATGCCGAACCTGCAAGTTTTATCCCGTTGTGGTTGCTGTAGCACCCATTCCCCCAGAATTCCCCACTTAGCGTATCACCATAAGAAAAAGGAAAGCCAAGTTCCGGGACTGGAATAGAATAGTCGATACGCGTCAATGGGTTTTGGTAAGCAACTTGAGCCAACGTGTCACCACACAAACGATACTGGCACATTGAACCAGACTCTATCGCATATAGGCAAGAGTCACTGTCCTTGACGTATTCTATTGAATATGAGTCGGACAGCACGTCTATATTTCTGAAATCCCAAGTGGCATTCATTCCGTTTTCTCCTGGGGGCACATACGCTACAAGTTGCTTGTGCATCGCGTCGCCACTGCGCATCAACGCATTGGCTTTCGTCAAGACATGTTGGGAAAAGGTTGGCAAGTAAACGAACACCAACATTGCCATCAATATTTTTCTTTGCCTTGTCATATATCGTGATTATTAGTGAGTTGTTGGAGATCCTGTCCTATACCCGTATTTGAATTGCTTCAGATAGTTTCCATCTGAGTTCTTGATGCCGGAGAGTCTTTGCATCGAGTCATATTCATAATTGAGAGAACTCTGGTTAGGTTCAGTAATCCTCGACACCATGCCATCGTCATATTCGAAGGATGTTGTGAAATCTCCGATCTTATAGATTAGCAAGTTGTCCCATTGGTCCCATTCAATTTGAACAGTCTGGCCATCTTGCCTCACATATTCTTTGGGCAAGAAGTTTGCAGTGTAACACTTATACCACAGGAGCGTGTCTTCTGAGTTGTTCGCATATCTCTCGATGACATATTGAGGCAACATGATACTACCTCTTACGCCAAAAGAAAACGAGCCATACTTAGTTTGGTAATCCCTACAGAAAATTCCATTCCTGTATTCTCGTATAGAAACGACTGGAGCATGATAATTGAAAAACTGATGGGAATATGTTTTTGTCAATGATGCGCCTTGGCGGCAAACCGTTTCTGCTTCAAGCAAGCGCATGTCTGCCTTATGCGAATAATCTCCAGATATGTCAACGGTGAGATCCTTATACGAATACTTTGTCGTATCGGTGATGACATCTGTCATGTAATTAAGATAACCAAGCCTGATGTATTCGACCTTTTCCACCTCATCATATTTGGGGTAATACAATTTGTACGGACGCGTGTAGGACTTTCCTGGGACACCCAATATCAACGCCGCCTTTGAAAGGTCCATATACCCAACGACACATTGCTTCTCCATATCAAGACTATCCTTGCGATAAACATACCTTGTCTCTGACCATTTAGCATCATCATCACCGCATTTTCGAACATACCGCAATTTCCCTTTCATGTAATCCCTCTCCGACCACTCGTCATATTGAGCACTCAAAAGACAGCCCAACATGAAGGCATCTCCTTCTTGATAACGGGGCCTATAGTCCAAGAAACGTTGGTGACACGACTCTTCCTTGTAATCGGAAAAGTTTGTGTAGCCATAAATGGTCTGCATCTCGTCTCCGCCTAAGAGCGCATCCTCTTTCACTTCCGAATAGCCTATGTGATGGCCAAACATGTTCGCCATGGGCATTGCCACCCAAATTGAAAGTCCGACTTGATTCTCAATGTGTTCTTTTAAAAAGCCACAAGGTTCAATGGACAATTGGCCATCGCGGTAGGTATAAACTTTTCTGCCCAGCAATTTTGCATGTGTGGTGTCCTCATAGTTGTGCAAGGTCTTAACACGCAAACCTCCGGCTAACTTGTTTCCCGGAGCATGGTCTTCATCCACATACGCCAGTTCCATGCCGTCATGGTAGTAGTTTCTGTACCAGTCATAACGGTTGCTCTCATATTCAATGGTGGTCACGCCACCTGTGGGATACTGAATTTCCGTGAGCATCCCATATTTGCACTTCTCCTCATCTACCGTCCTGTCTCTGGTCTTTCCGTTGTAATATCCCCAGTAATCCATCTTTTGAGTCAAGTAGTCTGGGCGCCCATCCACCATGGGTAAGCCATTGAAATCATTGTAGTACTTGAAACGATAGGTGCCGTTTATCGCCCCGTCACCATCCTTCACGTCTATCCCCGTGAGATGTAGTCTTTGTGAAGGATCTGTATTATAGTTTAAGACATAAGACTTCCTCAGTTTGCCGACCTTGCTGATTCTTATTTCCTTAAGAGGCGACATTCCCATACACGCTAATGGATCGTATCGCTTGTCGGGATTGTTAGGGTTTTGGTACTTTGCATAGCGATCGTCACTCAAGTAAATGTAATAGTGTGTGGCAGTGGGGCCATTTTGGAGGCGCAGCAACTTGTCATAACGCGTCTTCTTATCACTACCCAACAGGCGGTAGAAACTTTGATAAAAATCGGTTGAGGTGAGAATCTTGGTATCCTTCACAAAATACACTTCTGTGCCATCACGTGATGTGACGCGCGACAAGTAGACGGGAGAGTTGAGCATCATCATCGGAAGAACAGGGCGGGTGTCAAGTTGGTAAGACACTGATGCGGAGATAAGCCACAATCCCCTTTCATACTCAAACTTAAACAACTCATTTCCATACCGGTCATGGACTGCAGTCAGGTACCACGAGTTGGCATACATCTCACAATTTTCATTACCATTATTGTCATTCCACAAGTTAATGGAATACTCACTGGCGTTCAAATTCTGAGCACCACCAAAAGTATACCTATTACCGTCCTGGTCGGTGACGGTGAAGCCTTTGATGGACTTGGGCTGCTTGGTGCCCACGCCTCCCCAGGATGGAAACTCATCAATGAAGGGAACCATGAAATTGTCTGGGTTGTTGAAGTCGAACTCCACCATCAGGTTCTCATCACTGGCCACCTTCCACTCTCCGTCGTTGCCCAAGAAAAATTTGCCGCTATGCCCCATGAAATTGAAGTAGAAAACATCGGGCATATAGTCGCCAAAAGGGCCTGGATACTCTTCGAACTTGACATTGTACCGACGAAAGTAATTTTCCCAATCCAAGTTCATTGACGCATGGTTCTTTGTGTCAAATTCGTCAGGATATCCCTTAACGGCTCTTGTTATTACGCCTCCCACACTGAGCGTCCAGGAATGCCCCGTCCAACTGGGCAAGGAATTGACAAGGATACCCGACGTGTCATAAAGAAGACTGGCGCTCAATTTG
>JALFCG010000119.1 GCA_022771265.1 Prevotella sp. | reverse complement strand
AGCCTCTTGGATGTCCATTCTGTCTGCAGTTGCGCCATAAAGAGGAATCGGGGCTATGCGCATAACCCCACCACATCCCTTGCTGTTATTGATTGGATCAACACCCCTAAGGATGTCATTTAGGGATGTAATGCATGTGTTGCCTGGAGCTCTGCGTACATTCAACTCTGGCACATTGCTTATCCAACACTTGTCAAATCCTTTCTTTTTCTTACCCGTCTGAGTGCACAACCATTCTATATATGCCTTGCATATCGACGGCATAAACGGTTCATTCTCAGCCTTAGCATTCAGCAATCCGCAAGCAGTGAAGAGAGTCATCTGTGTGTCGTCAGATACTACAGCCTTACCATTGCTGTCTTCATCCATCCACCATTGCTCGGTGTCGAGCCGGGTAATACCCCTGTTGCCATATCTACGTTGTATCTCACCGAAGGAATAGATAAACTCAACAGGATAGCCCAACGCATCTCCAATGGCACCGCCTATAAGCGAGCCTCTTATTCTGTCTTTTATTATATTCTTGTCCATATTACATTATTTATTATTACATTTATGATAGTATAGAGGTAAAAGTAACCTTGTACCTATCATTGCCCTACTGACAAAATTCTTTTACGAATGGCAGGTAATTGCCCTCCGGATTGTGACTGCGGTGCGCATTATGGTCATCCAGAATGGCAAAACTGATAAGGCGGTACTTGTTCTTGAATTCAGGTTCTTCACACACCTCGTGGAAGAGCTGGGCGATATGCGAAGGGGGATTGCAGAAGGCTCCACATCCTAATGCTCCCAACACCAGAGAGTCGTGACCATGACGAAGACCTATGCGAAGGATGGTTCGCATCTTGTTCTTTGTACCTTCAATCATGCTGTCAGCAAGATGTGTCGCATCCTTCAGTTCAGGACGGTTGATGCCAGCAACGGAGATGAAGGATAATCGCTTAGGTGTGTCCATTAACTTATAACCATGCTGTTCATCCTCACGGAAAAGCAAAGCGTTTGGCGTATGGATACCTCCGAAGTCTCGGTTCAAAGGATAGCGTTCACCAGTCCTTACTGGCGTGACATACTTTTTGTACCATACGTGTTCAATGAAGTATTCCGTGAACTGATAGAGTGAACGGAATAGATTTGTACGACGGAAGAGTGTCTCCTCCTGCGCACCGGCTCCCAACAGCACACTACCACCCGGGTGTCTGCGACTCGCCATATTCAGAACAGCAGGATTGTAACCTTCACGACAGAGGCGAACACCTTCTTCGAGACAATCTACATTGCGGACGATAAACTTTGTCTCTTCTTTATTGGTAGGAATATCATCGACACGAATCTCCTGCTGATAGAAAGCAGTTTCATGTTCCATTCGAGTCAAGTCTGGAAATGTTACACGTTTGCCTTCCTCCGTTTTATAGAATCCTTGGTTGACAATCTCAATGGTATTACGGTATTCCTGAGCACGAAGTTCCTTGACCTTATAGTATGCGACACGGTCACCCTTGCCTGCCTTCTGCATCAGAGGGTGATATGCGGCAAGGAAATCTGCTGAGTTCCAAACTACTTCGTTCGTAGCTGGAGTTATTGGCGTATTAGCCCCAAAACATTCTACAAACTCTTTTGGCAAGATGACATTTTCCAGTTCCAAGGCATTTTCAAACAGTGGAGCAATCTCATCATCACGAAATCCTGCAATACCGCAGCCTATGCGTGTAACGAGGAACGTAAGTCCATCATTCTCTTTGGCAAAGCGAATGAACTCATCCACATAGGGCTTGATGGTCTCTACACCTCCTTGCATGGTAGGAATGGCATAAGTCTGTCCCTGTATGCCAGTGCCTAATCCCCAAACAGCGCCAAAGCGATTATAGGCAAGCCTTGCAGCTCCACCGCCATGTGAACCTGCAAGGTTACTGCCAAACACGAATATCTCATTCTCTTTCAGCCCCGAAATCCTTTCGGGGGTGTATGCTCTTTCGTACATAATCAGTATTATTAAATTAACTTCGTTGATTTTAGGCTGCGCTCGGCATAGCATTCAAGCCAGCTTGATGCTCTGCTCTCGCTTGCACTAAAATTCCAATCTAAAGCCCTTTTGCTTCAGCTCCTCATATTTCGCCTTGTTGAAACGGAAGAGGAAGGCCTCTTTCTTCTGCGAAGGATTTACTGTTTCGTCCATTTGTTCCAGCATCCCCAGCCGCTTCATCTTGTTGTAGAAGTTGCGGCGGTCAAAACGCACGTCAAGTATGGCCTCATAAAGGTTCTGCAGTTCCTTGATGGTGAACTCCTCGGGCAACAGCTCGAAGCCCACGGGTTCAAAATGTATCTGCTGACGCAATGCCTGTTCTGCCTTGCGGAGTATCCGGTCGTGGTCAAAAGCCAGCTGTGGCACTTCGTCCAAGGCAAACCATCGCGCATCGGCAGCGTCATCGCCACCTGTCACTTCCTGCATCCTCACCAGGGCATAGTATGCTATGGTGATGACACGCTCACGAGGGTCACGCCGTGGAGCGGTGAAGGTATGGAACTGCCGGATGTATGCGCCATCCAAGCCTGTCTCTTCCTGCAACTCACGCAGCGCACCTTCTTCAGCACTCTCCTCCATCTTCATGAAACCACCGGGGAAAGCCCACCGCCCCTTGTAGGGTTCAATGCCTCGTTGCACTAAAAGTACTCTCAACTTTGTACCGTCAAACCCAAAGATGACACAGTCGGTCGTCACACTCGGATGGGGGTACTTATAGCAGTACTTCATCTCTTCGTCTGTCTTGTTAATCTTATCCATATACCATTTGCGTTAAAATTACGCCACAAAGGTAATGCATTTATTTTGAACGACAAAACTTTTTGCGTAAAATTTACACAAGGCAGGCTATTTTCTATCAAAGAACACCATTATTCACTCTCTTTTAAGCACATTTTGGGTGTTTCACATGCCAATATCGATTATAGCATCAGCATTTTCCTCCTGCATATTATAGTTATCCCATTCCTCCCAGGTCAACAAATCTATTTCGCTTGGAATTAAAAAATAAAAGGGAAATAGCCAATGGGACAAAGACAGTATAACAATCGTGTGATTCTCCAGAAGGCAATGACCTCACACGGTTTCAAGCCCTGCGACTGCGAGTGGTGGCACTTCACACTTTTGGACGAACCCTTCCCCAACACCTACTTCACATTCCCTATAGCCCGTAAATCGCTCGATAACTAATATCTCTGAATATTACACGGATCTAATGGACAGGAACTTTGAACCTTTGAAGTGAATCAAGTAAACTGTCCTTGTGATTCCTACAACCTAAGAAGTTAAGGAAGAAGTTTCCTTACTTCAGAAAGTCGAGTTGATATGATTTTATTTCCCTTCTGTTTGCGTAGGATTCAACATGATGTACTTTCTGTTTCTGTTACCTCCCTTCGCTGCGAGATAGCCATACTCCGTAAGTTGTCGCAAGTATTGAAATAGATTTCATTTTGCGAAGGATTTCAATGATTTTGTGGTTATTTTTCTGAAAGTGATAAGAAAAATGCAATTCTGACGTGACCGATGGTTATTTACAGTTCATACCCGGTGAACGGACCTGCCTGACATTGACCTTTGCGATAGGCGGTTCTGACAGTATGGGCGGGTTTTGACGTTTCGACATGGCAGACTGTCAGAAGGGGAATGTGGGGAAATGTGCTCTCAAAAGGTGCAAAAACCGAGCTTTTGTGTGAAAAATCTTGACAACGGAAAATCGTGGTTTTCTATATGAAGGAATGTGGGGTGGGGGGCTGACAGACGGTTTTTGATGCTTGCTGAATGCTGGATTGTCAATAATGGAGTGCAAGATAGTCAATGTTGGAACGTAAGATAGTCAATGTTGGAGGGCAAAATAGTCTATGTCGGAACGCAAAATAGTCAATGTTGGAGGGTAAAATAGGGTGTTTTGCATGCCAAAACAAGTGTTTTTGGGTGGATAGAATGGCTGTGTTGTTTTTCTGGAAAACGTAAGGCGTTGTGTGACAGGGGCTTGTGGAAAACGCGCGAGAATCGCCTGTACGCCGCCTTGTCGAGCCGCGCTGGTTTCTACGCCGTTCTCGCGGCTTTACGCCCGTGGTTTCTTGTGTTTCTGCGGTAGTGTTGGATTGCTTTCCGCATGATGACAAAATGTAAGCAAAACGTCTTGTTTCCGGTGTCGTGTGACACTTTCCGGCGGCTTGGGAGAGTGGCGGTAGGAGGCTGCGGATGAAATTTCCTGCCGCGAGTTGCCGTTGTTTGGAGAATTATTTGTAACTTTGCAGACCCATCCTGCAAAAACTTTTGAAAATCCAATTAACCACACACATTTATCTTTTGCGATGATAAAGAACATAATATTTGATTTCGGCGGTGTGATAATCACGCTCGACCAGCCTGAAGCCATCCGCCGTTTTGCCTCGTTGGGTCTGCCCGCCGCCTCGTCTCATCTCGACGCCTACACCCAGGGCGGCATCTTCGGAGCCGTGGAGGAGGGGAGGATAGACGCCGAGACGTTCCGCAGGGAGCTGTCGCTGATGTGCTCGCGCGAGCTGACGTGGGATGAGTGTCGCCATGCGTGGTTAGGCTACAAGAAAGAACTGCCGGCGCGCAACCTTGAGATGCTGAAGCGTCTGCGCCGCGAGGGCTACCGTCTGATTCTGCTGTCGAACACGAATCCCTACATGATGTCGTGGGCGATGAGCCCGGAGTTCAGCCGCGGTGTCGATGCGGAGTGTATGGCGGGTCGTCCCGTGTGCGACTATTTCGACGCCGTGTATCTCAGCTATGAGGTGGGATGCATGAAACCCGACCGCCGCTTCTTCGCCCATGTCCTGGAGCATGAGGGCATAAAGGCGGGCGAGACAATCTTCCTCGACGACGGGCCGCGCAACGTCGAGGCGGCGGCAGAGTTCGGCATACAGACCATACAGCCCGTGAACGGCGCCGATTGGACGCAGCTTCTGGCGGCTCGCTTAGCGGAATGAACGGGCGGCGGACGGAGGCGGGCGATAAGCGGGAAAACGCCCGAAACCGGGAAATATATGTGTGCATTATATAATAATGTGTAAAAAAACGATGCGGAATGCGGAAAAATTTGTAATTTTGCAGGCGGTTAGCGCCGCTGTGCGATAGCCTCCCTTACGACAACAACAGAACATAAGAATACAGATGACACAGAAAAAACAGAGACGCCGTTGGACCATAGAGCCCGGACATGAGCTGACGGAGATGGACAAAGAGATTCTCTACTGGCAGAACCGCAGCAAGAGCGTGCCGAGCCGCGACCTGGTGAAGACGCCCGAGCAGATAGAGGGCATACGGCGTGCCGGCGTGGTGAACGCAGCCGTACTGGATGCCGTAGCCGCCGCGATACGTCCCGGCATCGCGACACAGGAGATTGACGATATCTGCATGGCGGTTTGCCGCAGCCACAACGCCACGCCCGCCTGCCTCGGATACGAGGGGTTCCCGAAATCGGTGTGTGTCAGCATCGACGACTGCGTCTGCCACGGCATCCCGAAGCCTGACGAGATTCTTGAGGAAGGCGACATCGTGAACGTGGATTTCACAACCATACTCGACGGCTACTATGCCGACGCCTCCAGGATGTTCGTCGTGGGCGGGAAGACGACGCCGGAGAAGGAGCGTCTTGTCAGAGTGGCGAAGGAATGTCTCGAGATTGGCATGGAGACGGCTAAGCCCTACTGCTTTGTGGGAGACATCGGCAACGCCATACAGAAACATGCGCACAAGAACCGCTGCTCTGTGGTGAGAGACCTTTGCGGACACGGCGTGGGACTGAAGTTCCACGAAGACCCCGAGGTGGTGCACTACGGAAAGAAGGGTACGGGGATGCTGCTCGTGCCGGGTATGGTGTTCACCATCGAACCGATGATAAACCTCGGCGACTGGAAGGTCTTCATCGATGCGGACGACCCGTTCGGATGGGAGGTATATACTGAAGACGGCTCGCCATCGGCACAGTGGGAACACACGCTCGTCATGACGGAAAGCGGCGTAGAGGTGCTGGCATACTGATGCCATGACAGCCTTACGGAAAAACGAACGAGACAGGAGAAGAACGCAGTGATATACACTATGTGGGTGTGCATGATTATTCATGTAATCCTTGCACTGCCTACCGCGCACTGCGGGTATGTGACAACGGTAGGGCAGGGGCCGCTACACTCCCTTACATCACATACAGATACTGCATCACTAACCAATACAACAATTACAGAGATAATTATGCACACCTACATATTGGCAATAGAATCGTCGTGCGACGACACGTCTGCCGCAGTGTTGCGCGACGGTGTGCTGCTCAGCAATGTCACCGCCTCTCAGAAGGTGCATGAGGAATACGGTGGCGTGGTGCCTGAACTGGCTTCGAGAGCCCACCAGCAGAATGTCGTGCCCGTGGTGGATGCCGCGCTGAAGCGTGCCGGAGTGGAGAAGACCCAGCTGTCTGCCATCGCCTTCACAAGAGGTCCGGGGCTGATGGGCTCGCTCCTCGTCGGCGTGAACTTCGCGAAGGGCATGGCACGCGCTCTCGGCATACCGCTGATAGACGTCAACCATCTGCAGGGCCATGTCATGGCACACTTCATAAAGGAGAGCGACGACGACGACACGCAGCCGCCTTACCCCTTCATCTGCCTGCTTGTCAGCGGAGGCAACTCGCAGATTGTGAAAGTCAACGCCTACAACGACATGGAGGTGCTGGGGCAGACGATAGACGACGCTGCCGGCGAGGCGATAGACAAATGCTCGAAGGTGATGGGCCTGGGATACCCCGGCGGACCTGTTATCGACCGCCTCGCAAGGCAGGGCAATCCGCACGCCTACCAGTTTGCCGAGCCGCATGTGCCGGGGCTCGACTACTCCTTCTCCGGGCTGAAGACATCTTTCCTCTACAATCTGAGGAAATGGGTGGCAGAGGAGCCGGACTTCATAGAGAACCATAAGGAGGACATCGCGGCGTCTCTCGAATACACCATCGTTGATATCCTGATGAAGAAGCTGAAACTCGCCGTGAAACAGACCGGCATCAGGCATGTCGCCCTGGCGGGAGGCGTGAGTGCGAATAACGGCCTGCGCAACGCCTACAAGGACTATGCGCGGCGGTACGGATGGACCATCTACATCCCGAAGTTCAGCTACACGACAGACAACGCCGCGATGATTGGCATCGTGGGGACATACAAATACAGGGACAAGGACTTCTGCGACATCAGCGCACCGGCCTTCTCGAAAGTCACATTCGGATGACTTTCATGCAAGAGGCATGGCAAAAGACAATGACGGACGCCGCACATACGGGCTGAAGGCTGACGCAGAAGGACATACACCAGCACATAAAACATATAATCATAAGTAGGTGTGCAAAATTATTAATATAATCCTTGCACCGCCTACTGCGCATTATCAGCAAGTGACAACAGTCGAGTAGGATTCACTACACTCCTTTATGTCACATACTGATTATGCATCACTAATCAATACAATCATTA
>JALFCG010000059.1 GCA_022771265.1 Prevotella sp. | reverse complement strand
TGACACATTACAGACTGAAGGCGAAGGAGGACAAGAGCGGAGTGGAGGTTGACCCTGCGGCACGCCTCGAAGAGGAACTCATCATACGACCGACATCGGAGACCATCATCTGGAACACATACAAGAACTGGATTCAGTCGTGGCGCGACCTGCCACTGATGTGCAACCAGTGGTGCAACGTCATGCGATGGGAAATGCGCACACGACCATTCCTCCGCACCAGCGAGTTCCTGTGGCAGGAAGGACACACGGCGCACGCCACACGCGAGGAGGCTGAGGAAGAAGCACAGAAAATGCTGAAGGTGTATGCCGACTTCGCGGAAAAGTGGATGGCGGTGCCGGTGCTGCAGGGAGTGAAGAGCGAAACGGAACGCTTCGCCGGAGCTCTCGACACTTACACCATAGAGGCGATGATGCAGGACGGAAAGGCGCTGCAAAGCGGAACAAGCCACTTCCTCGGACAAAACTTCGCAAAGGCTTTCGACGTGACATACCTGAACAAGGACAACAAGCCGGAATATGTATGGGCAACATCGTGGGGAGTATCGACACGACTGATAGGCGCGCTTATCATGACCCACTCTGACGACAACGGACTCGTACTGCCTCCACGTCTCGCTCCGATACAGGTTGTCATCATTCCTATCTCCAAGGGCGGAGAGCAGCTACAGCAGGTAAGCGAAAAGGTAATGCCTATCGTGGAAGAGCTGAAAAAGAAAGGCATCAGCGTGAAATATGACGACGCGGAAAACAAACGACCGGGATTCAAGTTCGCCGACTACGAGCTCAAGGGCGTGCCCGTGCGTCTCGTGCTCGGCGCAAGAGACATTGAGAACGGTACAATTGAGGTGATGCGACGTGACACCCTCGAGAAGGATACAGTGGCACTTGAAGGCATTGCCGACTACGTGGAAAAACTCCTTGACCAAATACAGGACAACATCTTCGAGAAAGCACGCAAGTACCGCGACGAGCGAGTTTATGAGTGTGACAACTACGAAGAGTTCAAGGAAAAAATCAAGGACGGAGGCTTCTTCCTCTGTCACTGGGACGGCACTGCCGAGACGGAGGCTAAAATCAAAGAGGAGACACAGGCTACCATCAGATGCGTCCCCTTCGCCTACGAGCAGACACCCGGTGTTGACATGGTCAGCGGCAAACCTGCCAAATGCCGTGTCATCATAGCAAGAAGCTATTAATAGATTTTTTATGAACGCCTATACTAAAAACTTTTTACTGGCATTGATGTTCGCAATGTCAGCCACATCGGTGGTGAGAGCGCAACAGTTGCAGGCAGCACTGTCGCACTACTCCACCGATGACGGACTGTGTTCCAACGCGGTATCTGACATAAAGCAAGACGGATACGGCTTTATTTGGATAGCCACATGGAACGGACTGTCGCGCTTCGACGGTTATAACTTCTACAACTACAAGACTGGAGGGCAGAGCCGAGTGCCCTTTCTCCACAACCGCATCAGCGACCTTGAAATCGACGCTATGCAGAACGTATGGATGAGAATGTACGACGGAAGAGTGTTTATGGTGGACAGGAAAACAGACCGCATCGTCAACCCCTTCGCCGACGTGCCAGGATACAAGGACATGAGGTCAACCCACAGACTGACAGTCACCCACGACGGCACTATCCTAATACTGATGGACGATGTCGGCATCTACAGGATGACAAGTACACGGACAGGAATATCCAAACAGCTCATCAGCGCTGAGAAAGTGAAGCCAAACGCCATCGTCGAAGGATACAAAGACGACCTTTGGATAGGAACCGACAAGGGCATCTACCAAATAAACTCCAGCAATGAATCAATCGACGGCGAGGGACTTCTTGAAAACGAGTCAATCATCTCGATGTATTCCAACGGCTACAATATCTACGCAGGAACGGAGTCGGGGAAAATAGTGGAATTCTCCTACGGTGAACAACCGCGCACAATGATAGAAGCAAACGCACCGATACGCACGTTGTTCAAGGACTCGAGAGGCTCGGTGTGGTATGCCACCGACAAGCAAGGCATTTCAAGGCTCGACCTCTCAACAGGACAGCTTGATGACTACCAACAGACTGTCGTAGTGCCTGAATACGACCAACACACGGCAAAGGTGTCGGAGGTAGGCGGAACCGTATGGGTGAACATGAACCATGGAGGATTTGGCTACTTCAACCGTAAGGACAACACCATAGAGTATTTCCACAACAACCCTAACAACCCATGGGAACTGTCAAACACTCTCGCTTCCTTCCTCGCATTGCCCGAAGGGATTATATGGGAAGCGACAAGCCGCAAGGGACTGGAAAAACTCGAAATCCTCAAGAAAACCATTCGCCGAATACCCATCTATGAAGGAGCGTCGGAAAAGAACGAGAACGAAATCAGAGCCGTGTACTACGACAGGCAGTTGCGGAAACTCTTCGCAGGAAACAAGAAAGGCCTGCTGATGATTACCGACGGCATCAACCGAAGATACCTCAACAACGCTGGCGACGGCGACTTCGGACGCATCTACGGCATCGACAAGGACCACAAGGGCAACTACTGGATAAGCACCAAGGGCAAAGGTATAATACGCATGACTCCCACGGCAGGAGGCTTCTCCTTCAAGAGATACGACACGCGAACAAAGGCAAGGCTGAACGACGCCAACACCTATTGCACCATAGAAGACAAGCTCGGCAACATATGGATCGCAACCTACGGAGGCGGTGTGAACGTACTGACAAAAGACCGCAACGGCAACGAGGTCATCGCCAACTGCGACAACATGATGCGCCATTACCCCGGGAAAGAATACAAAAAAGTCAGGACATTGGCACTTGACAAACGGGGACGAGTATGGGCAGGCACCACCGACGGACTCTTGATACTTGAGTTGACACGCAACCGACATATCAAGATGACACAAGTCACGGACAACGAGAATGCAGAAACCAACCTCAACAGCAAGGACATCATCGTCATACGCCCCGACCGAGAAGGCAACCTATGGATAGGAACCAACGGTGGAGGACTGAGCAAATGCACCAACACCAATGCCGACAGGAACTTCGAGTTCATCACCTACGGCAACGACAACGGCCTGCCATCTGAAGAGATTAAAAGCATCACGTTCGACGCAAACGACAACGTTTGGTTCACCACCGACCATGTGATATGCTCATTCGACAAAAAACGAGGCATCTTCAGCACATTCACCATACAAGACGGCGTTGACGACTGCATATGCTCAGAAGGAGCAGCGGTGACCACATCACACGACAACATCATCTTCGGAACCCAGGACGGATACTACTTCGTTGACAAGAAAAAACTCGTCAACGGAGGCAAGACCGCACTGAAGCTGCGATTCACCGACTTCTTCATCAACGACAATGTCATCTCACCACGCTTCGACGACACTTACGACTACTACGTGCCTGACGCAAAAGAGGTCACACTGCCAGAACACAACACCGTGTTCTCATTCCGCTTCGCCTCACTCAACTACCAACTCCAGCACAGGGTTCATTACCAATACATGCTTGAGGGCTACGACAAGGACTGGCAAACGGCCAGCAAGGAGCGCATGGTCACCTATGCAAACATTCCTTCCGGTACTTACCAACTGAAAGTCAGGGCATCGCTTCTCGAAAATCCGGACAAGTTCGACGAGAGAGTCATCACGGTCGTCGTCCCGCCAATATTCCTGCTTTCCTCAGAAGCAATATGGATATACATGGTTATCGGCATTGTCGCAAGCATCGGCATGCTCTTTTGGATTCAAAGAAAAATAGCAAGAAAAGTTGATAATGCAAATAAAAGCTAAAAATACGACGCTTTCGTTGGAGATATGACAAGAAAGCAGTAACTTTGCATACAGAAACCGGACCGTATCTGAAAGATCGGGATACTCATCAAATAAATTCAGAAAACACGGAAAGCCTTCACTTGTCAATGGCGGGCCACAATCGAAAGACAGCCGCAAGGCCGGTGGATTACAAAGACAGTGAGACTACCAAACCTTATTCGTTAAGGAGTTTTCATCATCTTCAGGTACGGTCTTTTTCTTTTTTTTCACCTTATTAATTATTATAATTATGTTTTCTGGAATAATCGAAGAATTCGCCACAGTCACAGCCATTACCCATGACAGGGACAACATCGACATCAGCCTTACATGCTCTTTCGTTGACCAACTAAAAATTGACCAAAGCGTCGCACATAACGGAGTGTGCCTCACGGTGGTGAAGATTGAAGGCAACGAATATGTCGTTACTGCCATGAAAGAAACACTCGAAAGAAGCAACCTCGGAGAACTAAAGGCAGGAGACCACGTCAACGTTGAACGCTCAATGATGATGAACGGACGGCTCGACGGACACATCGTGCAAGGACACGTCGACCAGACAGCTGTGTGCACCGACATCGAAGACGCCAACGGCAGCAAATATTTCACCTTCAGCTACAACTTCGACAAAGAAATGGCACGACGCGGATATTTCACCGTTGACAAGGGAAGCGTAACAGTCAACGGAGTGTCGCTGACTGTGTGCAACCCCACCGACAACTCTTTCCAGGTGGCAATCATACCATACACCTTCGAACACACCAACTTCCACAACATTGAAGTGGGCACGAAAGTGAACATTGAATTCGACATCCTCGGGAAATATATTGCCCGACTGAAGGAAATCGGATAACACATAACATGACAACGGTCAGACGCTCACTCCACACGTCTGACCGTTAACAAAACAAAACACGCCTGGACATGAAGGCAAAAAACACAGCGTTTGTTCTACTAACTTGAATAAAACATCTATTATTTTTGGATATTTCACGATTTATTCCCAACTTTGCAACGACAAAACAGAATAAAACATGAATATCAAGTATCTATTGTTTATGACTCTTTGCCTTCCGGCAAATGTCGCATTCGCACAAGACACGGGAAATGCGACCATCAGCGGCAACGAAGCGTCAGCAGCACGAAAGTGGACTCTTGACGACTGCATCAGACACGCAATGGCTAACAACATCTCGCTAAAGAAAAGCCAGGTCAGCATCATGTCGTCAAAAGAAGATGTGGAACAAGCAAAGGCTGCAATGCTGCCGTCGTTGAGCGCATCGACAAACCAGTCGTTAGGATGGAGACCATGGAACGAGGCTGGAGTAAGCACCGTCGCTAACGGCACCGTCGTCAACAAGGTCAGCAAGACTTACTACAACGGCAGCTACGCCGTCAACGCGCAATGGACCTTATGGAACGGAAACCGCAACAGGAACACCCTCAAGCAAAACAAGGTTATTACAGAAAAAACGGTGCTTGACTCGGCTACCACAGCAAACACGCTGAAGGAGCAGATTGCAAACCTTTACGTACAAATACTCTATCTTAACGAGGCTATTGCAGTGAACAAGCAAAGCTATGCGACAAGCCTGAAAAACGAGGAAAGCGGAAAGGCGCAGGTCGAAGTGGGAAAAATGTCGAAAGCCGACCTCGCGCAACTGTCCGCACAGACCAAGCAGGACGAATACAATATCGTCAACGCACAGGCAGAGACCGCAAAGGCTAAGCTTCAACTCAAGCAACTCCTTGAACTCGAAGGCAACGAGGAGTTTGACATCTTCATACCGCAAGAAAGCGACGACAAGGCACTGGCAATCATCCCATCACTACAAGACGTGTATCAGAACGCACTGGCATGCAGACCAGAGATTGCCAGCAGCATAAAGAACATAGAGAGCCAGGAACTACAAGTGAAGATTGCAAAGGCGGGAACAATGCCACAGATAAGCATGAACGGAGGACTGGGAACAAGCACAAGCTCCATGAACAGCCACGACTTTGGATATCAGCTGAAGACCAACTTCGATGCCACAGCAGGACTCTCGCTCAGCATCCCAATCTTCGACAACCGCTCGACAAAGACCAACGTGAACAAGGCAAGGCTCGCCGTGGTTGAAGCCAACCTCGACCTTCAGGACAAGCGAAAGACTCTATACAGCACCATCGAAGGATACTGGCTCGACGCCAACACCAACCAGCAGAAATTCAAGGCTGCACAGGCCAGTGTGGAAAGCATGAAGGCAAGCTACGAGCTACTGAGCGAACAGTTCCGCCTTGGACTGAAAAACATTGTCGAACTGATGACTGGAAAGAACAACCTCGTCACCGCACAGCAAAACATGTTGCAAAGCAAGTACATGACAATACTTGACATTCAACTATTAAAATTCTATAACGGCGAAAACCTATAATACATAACAACAATGAAAAAGATAAGCAAAATATGGTACATAGCAGGAGCACTCATCATCGTGGCGCTCGCTACATGGTTGCTCTCAGGCAACAAGAAAGACCTTCAGATACAATTCAGCAAGGAAAAGGCACAAAAGACAAACATTCAGAACAGCGTCACGGCTACAGGCACCATAGAACCAGTGACATCTGTCACTGTCGGCACACAGGTTTCAGGCATCGTCAGCCGACTCTTCGTTGACTACAACAGCGTGGTGAAAAAAGGACAGGTCATTGCTGAACTTGACAAAACAAACCTCATCAGCGAGCTCAACACCGCCAAGGCAAACCTCGCAAGCGCACAAAGCAGCCTGAAATACGAGACAGAGAACTACAGGCGATACAAAACTCTCTTTGACAAAGGACTCGTCAGCGCAGACGAATACGAGAACGCAAAGCTATCATACGAAAAGGCAAGACAGACGGTCAACTCATCGAAAGAGTCGGTGCAGAAAGCTCAGACAAACCTCGGATACGCCACCATCACATCGCCTATCGACGGCGTGGTGCTGTCGAAAGCCGTGGAGGAAGGACAAACCGTGGCTGCCAGCTTCAATACACCGGAACTCTTCACCATTGCAAAAAACCTCACCGACATGCGTGTGATAGCTGACGTTGACGAGGCTGACATCGGCGACGTAAAGGAAGGCGAGAGAGTGACCTTCACCGTTGACGCATATCCAAACGACACCTTCGAAGGAGAGGTGACACAGGTGAGACAGGAAGCTACGACCACCAACAACGTGGTGACCTACGAAGTAGTCATCAGCGCACCGAACAACGACCTCAAACTGAAGCCGGGACTCACTGCCAACGTGACCATCTACACGGCAGAGAAACAAGGAGTGCTGAGCGTACCAAGCAAAGCACTACGATTCACTCCTACGCAGGAAACAGTCGGCAAGATGAAAATACAAGATGTCAACGGCAAAAACAAGGTGTGGACTATCGAAGGCAACACCATAAAGGCTCATACAGTACAAACAGGTATGACCGACGGAATCAACACCGAGATTATTTCAGGTATCAGCGAGGGCACAACAGTAGTGACCGGCGTGGAAGAGATTTCTGCTGATGCAGAGCCTGCCGAAGCGCAAGAACGTTCTCCCTTCGCTCCTGGACCTCCGGGAAGAAACAAGAAAAAATAAGTAGCACACAGAAAGGAAACGAAAAATGACAGATAGGAAAGTAGTGATAGAACTGCAGGATGTCAGGAGAAACTTCCTTGTCGGTGAAGAGACTGTACATGCACTGAGAGGAGTATCGTTCAAAATATACGAGGGTGAGTTTGTCACCATCATGGGAAAGTCAGGCTCCGGAAAATCAACGCTCCTCAACCAACTCGGATGTCTCGACACACCGTCGAGTGGCGAATACATACTCGACGGAGTGCCTGTGAGAACAATGTCGCGCTCGCAACGAGCCGTTCTACGAAACCGAAAAATTGGCTTCATCTTCCAAAACTACAATCTACTGGCAAAGACTACAAGCGTGGAGAACGTGGAGCTGCCGCTGATGTACAACTCAAGCGTAAGCGCAGAGGAACGACACAAACGAGCCATAGAGGCACTGAAGGCTGTAGGGCTGGGCGACCGCCTCTACCACAAGTCCAACCAAATGTCGGGCGGACAGATGCAGCGTGTTGCAATTGCCCGCGCCTTGGTCAACAACCCTGCCGTGATACTCGCCGACGAGGCAACAGGAAACCTCGACACAAGGACTTCGTTTGAGATTCTCGTGCTTTTCCAGAAGCTTCATTCAGAGGGACGCACAATAATCTTTGTCACCCACAATCCCGACATAGCCAACTATTCGAGCCGCAATATCATGTTGAGGGACGGAAAGGTGATAAGCGACGAAGTGAACAACAACATACTCTCAGCGGCAGAAGGACTGGCTGCACTGCCCGTATCGACCGATGAGTAACATATAATAAATGTAAGATATGAATTATACGAATCTTTTCAAAATAGCCATCAGGGCGATAGCAGCCAACAAGACACGCTCGTTTCTCACCGCGCTGGGAATAATCATCGGCATCGCGTCGGTCATTACAATGCTTGCCGTCGGACAGGGAACGAAACAAAGCATACAGGCTAACATTGCCGAGATGGGCTCAAACATGATCATGATTGGTCCTGGAGCGGACAGAAGAGGGGGAGTAAGACAGGACGCATCGTCAATGGAAACACTGAAGCTCACCGACTATGAGGCAATAAAGGATGAGTGTACATACATCAAGGCGATAAGCCCAATGGTGAACAAGAGCGGACAGTTTATCTATGGCAACGAAAACACTCCATCAACCATATATGGAGTGAACCAGGACTATATGGAGATACGACAGCTAAACATCGCTGACGGAGAGATGTTCACCGACAGCGACATAAGGTCGAGCGCAAAGGTGTGCATACTTGGACAGACCGTTGTCGACAATCTATTCCCAAACGGAGGAGACCCGATAGGCAAGGTCGTGCGCTTCAACAGCATTCCGTTCCGTGTAATAGGAGTATTGAAGAAAAAAGGCTACAACTCAATGGGCATGGACCAGGACGACCTCGTGCTCGCTCCCTACACGTCGGTGATGAAGCGCATCATGGCACAAACCTTTCTCGGCGGAATACAGTGTTCCGCCATCACCGAGGGAGTGACTGAAAAAGCCACTGAACAAATCACCACCATCCTACGACGCACCCACAAACTGAAGGATGCCACGGAGACAACACAGGCCGACGAGGATGACTTCAACATACGTTCACAGGAGGAACTATCGTCGATGATGACTTCAACCACCGACATGCTCACCATCCTCCTGGGCTGCGTAGCGGGAATATCCCTCATCGTTGGAGGTATCGGAATCATGAACATCATGTATGTCAGCGTGACAGAGAGAACACGTGAGATTGGCTTGAGAATGAGCGTGGGAGCAAGGGGGATTGACATCCTCAATCAGTTCCTCATCGAGGCAATACTGCTCAGCGTCACGGGAGGTGTCATCGGCGTGGCACTTGGCATCGGTGCCTCGTTCATGATAAAGTCAGCGGTACACTGGCCAATAGACATACAGGGCTGGACAATCATCATGAGCTTCGCCGTCTGTACGTTCACGGGAGTGTTCTTCGGCTGGTATCCTGCCAAGAAAGCGGCACAACTCGACCCAATAGAAGCATTAAGGTATGAATAAAAAAGCGGAAATTGCCCTTCACGTCGCGGCATGGATAATCATCTTCTTCACACCGATGATGTACAACGGGCACAATGAAAGTATTGACGTGCGACGCTATCTCTGCTTTAGCGTCGCACCAATGATGCTCGCCATCGTGTTTTACGCCAACTACTTTCATCTGATAGAGCGGTTCTTACTCAACGGCGGACGAAAACAATTCGTCATCTACAACATCCTAATGATTCTTTCGCTCAGCATGCTGCTTCACATCTGGATACGATACAGCCACCACTTCTTCTTGCCCGACATCAAGGTTGTCAAGCAGCCGCGACATCCACTGGAACCTTATGTATTCATCATCCGCGACTCGTTCAACATGCTCATAGACTGCGTGATGGACAACACCATACGCCTCTCACGGCGAATACACCAAGCCGAGGACGCAAGAAAGGAAGCCGAACTGAAGACGTTGCGCGCGCAAATCAACCCTCACTTTCTTCTCAACACCCTCAACAACATCTACGCTCT
>JALFCG010000036.1 GCA_022771265.1 Prevotella sp. | reverse complement strand
CCTGGCATGGCAAGTCGGAAATGCTCTCACAGGCGGAGCAAAGTCAAGTGAAAGTGGCGGCAAGACTGATGGAACTTCTCGCATAGCAATAGCAAAACAATAGCAAAAATAGCAATTTCAATCGCAATCGACGGAAACGTTAGGTTGCGATTTTTTTTATGTCTAATTTCGCAGTCGGAACGGGAATGGTCCCGCGGAATGATATAAAAAACAAGTAAAAATTATGGAAATACAGATTTTCAGTAACAGTAAGTTTGGGCAACTGAGAGTTGTGCTGAACGAGAAGGGAGAAACGGTTTTCTGTCTCGCGGATGTGTGCAAGGCTCTTGATCTTGCCAATCCTTCACAAGTTAAGATGAGGCTCGATTCAACAAACCTCCATTCCGTGGAGGTTTGTACAAAATCGACTAATCGACATGGCGAGTACGTTCGCACTACCAAGATGACCTACATCGGCGAGCCTAACCTCTACCGCTGCATCTTCCAGTCGAACAAGAAGGAGGCGAAGGAGTTTCAGGACTGGGTGTTCAACACGGTGCTGCCGCAGATTCGCAAGACGGGAGGGTACATTCCGGTCGGTGTGGAGGACGACGAGAACGAGCATCTTGCCTCGCTCTACGGTTCCGAGCCATACCTTGTGTTGAGCTATCGAGCCACCGTGATTGCCTGGCTGAAGGGCATGATGCTCTACGTGATGAACGATTGCAAGTGGACTAAGCAGATACAGGACTACATGGAATGGAGTCTGCGCTACGACCTCTGGGTAAAGATGCGCATCTTCGGCGATATGCTCGACACTGCATTTAACGACGAGGAAAAAGCCACAAGGCGTGGACCGATGAACATGCTGACGATGCTAAAAGACGAGTTTACGATGGAGGACTTGATTCTCGTAAGAAGGCAGCTTGGCAAGTCGGTTGACACGACATCGGTAAAAAACCAGCTTTCGACATGGAGAAAGAGGAAGCTTGTTGACTTTGACAGTTTCGATACGGTCATTAGAAAAAAGAAATAAGACGATGACATATCGGTACAGTTTGACAGTTTGACAGTTTAATTTTAAGCCATACCATTATGAAAATGACATTGATAAGAAAGGTGTTCGCCAAGGACAGGACTCTCGGCGAACTGCATTTGGAAGGACAAACCTTTATGAACTAAATTTATTGCAATAAGGTGGTGACTGTCGGAATATCGGCATCACCACCTGTTTTTGGTACAAGACACAAAAAAAAGTGAACTGTGAAGTTCACTTTTACTTGCGGTGCGTACGGGACTCGAACCCGTGACCCCATGCGTGACAGGCATGTATTCTAACCAACTGAACTAACGCACCTCGTTGGTTGCATTTGAAGGAAAAAGAGTGGCGGTGCGTACGGGACTCGAACCCGTGACCCCATGCGTGACAGGCATGTATTCTAACCAACTGAACTAACGCACCTCAGTGGTTTTCCTCATTTGCGGGTGCAAAGGTACGCATTAATTTTCAATCCACCAAATTTTTTGTGAAGAAATTACAGGAAAAGGTGTAAAAATATGGCATTTTTGTATTTTTCGCCGTCAAAAAGCCATTCTTCGAGTGTTTTTTCGCCCTTAAAACCCATTGACTTGAACATTTCTATCAAGGGCTGGTTGTCTTCTGAGATGACTACATAGACCTGATGGAGATGGATGACGGTGCGGGCGTAGTGGAGGAGCTTGTCAACCATCGCGTGGGCGTAGCCTTCGCCGCGGCGGCTCTTGCGCACCACGATGCCCATCTCGGCACGATTGTGGCGAGGCTCGAAGTCGTTGAGGTCGGCAATGCCCACGACGTTGCCTTGGTCGTCCTCTGCCATGAGCCTCAGCTGGCGGTCGGCATAGATGTCGCATGTGGAGTTGGCTATGTAGTCGTGGAGGAGATAGCGGGAATAGGGAGCGTTGCTGTAGCCTACGGTGCAGAGCTCGAGTTCGTTCTCGATGTCGTAGAGGTCCTGGAGGTCTTCGGGCTCCATTGCCCTTAGTCTGACGTGTTTCATCTTATTATGTCGTTAATTGTTATTATGCTATTTGTCGAAGGATGATAGGTGCCGAGGGTGACGGGCGCGTGACTGTGCGTTGTGAGAATGTCGATGACTGTGGAGAAACCAAGCGACGAAGGGTCGAGCACAATCACCGACTGGCGTTTGATGCCGTTGACCACATTGTATATATATGTAGTGTCGGTAGTGACGTGGAAGTGGGCGATGATGGCATGTGTGGAGCAGATTTGCCGGCAGGCTTCAATCGTGGCTTCTGTGCCGAAACAGTGGAACTCCATCGAGGATGTGACGTGAGAAGGGTAGGGGAAGCCGAGTGACTTCTTCATTTTCCGGTATGTCGTCACGACTGCGGCGGAAAGGGCTTTCACGAGGATGGCTGCCTCGATGGGTACCGAGATAATGGCGGCGAGATGGCTGTAGTGCTTTCTGAAAAATATCAACATTGCACGATAGAAGACATGGACGTGGGCGAACGACGACTTTTGGGTGCTCTCGCCTTTGTAGTGGACTATGCGTGCAGGTAGATACCAGTTTTCGTAGCCTGCCTTTAATATGCGGCACGAGAGGTCGATGTCTTCGCCATACATGAAATAGTCCTCGTCGAGCAGGCCTATGGTGTCGAGCACAGTCTTGCGCACCATGCAGAAGGCACCGCTCACAACCTCTATCCGTTGCGGTGAGTCCCACGGCAAGAAGCCGAGATAGTAATTCCCGAACCGTCGGTTTTTGGGGAACATTGAACAGAGCCCGGTGAACTTGTAGAAGGCGGTCATTGGTGTCGGAACTGCTCTTCTCGACTCCGGGGCAAGGGTGCCGTCGGCGTTGACCATCATGAGCCCTACTGCTCCGGCTCGTTGGTGACTGTCGAGAAAATTCACGACATCACCGATGGCGTTCTCTCCAAGGAAAGTGTCGGGGTTGACAAGCAGCACATAGTCGCCCTTTGCCTGTCGGATGGCGATGTTGTTGGCCTTGGCAAAGCCGAGGTTATGGAGACTCTCGATGACCCTCGCCTCTGGGTGGTAGCGGCGCACAAGGTTTGGGGAGTCGTCGCGGGAGTGGTTGTCGATGACAATCACCTCACTTTCGATGCCTCGCAAGGATCGCTTCACGCTGTCAAGACACTGCAGGAGATAGTGGCTGACGTTGTAGCTTACTATGACGACACTCACCTTCATGGCTCTTCAACCGACATTTCCGACTTGCAACGTGAGGCACTGGGATATACAAAAGCCATGGAAATCAGGCAGATGATGGCGAGGTAGCCGAAAGTGGTCTGCATGAAGAGATAGTAGAGCACGGCGTTGGCAAGCATCGTCAGGGCGATTGCCGACAGGCGGAGCATGGCAAGGCGCATGTAGGCTTTCCCGTTATTCTTGACGGCTTCGCTTACTGATGACAGTTTCATCAGGCGCAGTGCCGTGGGCAGTATGGCTATAGTGGTGAGTTCAAGTCCCACTGTCCAGTAGTATTCCGTCACCTTGTCGCCAGCCATCTCGCCTGTGGCGAGGATGTCGGTCTCGAAGGCTGTAGCCATGAGCACTCCCACTGCTATTGAACCCCAAAAGAGGCATTGAAGTATCTTTACAGTATTATTCATCTTTATTTGGGAATTATCATTTCATTGGTGTCCTGTTGACTATTGAGCGTCCGAGTGTGACCTCGTCGGTATATTCCAGTTCGTTGCCGACGGATATGCCGCGGGCGATGACCGTGACAGCCACGTCGCAGTCGGCGAGTCGGCGGGAGATGTAGAAGTTGGTGGTGTCGCCCTCCATGGTCGATGAGAGTGCGAGAATCACTTCTTTTACTTCGCCATTTCTTACTCTTTCCACGAGAGAGTCGATTGTCAGGTCGGCAGGGCCAATGCCGTCCATCGGTGAAATGATGCCTCCGAGAACGTGGTAGAGACCATTGAACTGCTGGGTGTTTTCAATCGCCATGACGTCCTGTACGTTCTCCACAACACAGATGACAGTGCTGTCGCGGCGTGTGTCGGAGCATACCTCACAGATGTCGCCGTCGGAAATATTATGACATACTTTGCAGTATTTCACTTCGTGGCGAAGATTGACGATGGCGTTTGCGAGTGCGTCGGCAGTCTCCATATCCTGTCGAAGAATATGTAGAGCCAGTCGCAGTGCAGTCTTTCGCCCAATGCCCGGCAGTCGTGATATTTCCCCTACTGCCTTCTCGAGTAGTGTTGACGGGAATTTGTTCATCATGCTCATGCTTCAATCTCGCTTAGTTCGAGCCATCTCATCTCTTTCTCTTCCAGCTCGTCCTTGAGCAGTGGCAGTCTTTTGCTTTTCTCCGTCAGTTCCTCGACGGAAAGCGTTCCGCTGCATAGCTGCTCTTCGATGACTTTTTGTTCGGCTTCGAGTGATGCTATGTCTTTCTCAAGTTGTTCAAACTCACGTTTTTCCTTGAACGACATTTTCCTTCTTGTGTCGTTACGCCAGGAAGCTGTGCCTTTCTTTTCCTTAGGCTCGTCCTTCTTCTTCAGGTCTTCCTTCGACTGCAGTTGTGACCACTCGCGGTATTGGCTGTAGTTGCCAGGGAAGTCTTTCACTTCTCCGTCGCCCTTGAACACGAGGAGATGGTCAACGACGCGGTCCATGAAGAATCGGTCGTGGCTCACGACGATGACGCAGCCGGGGAAGTCCTGAAGGTATTCCTCAAGGATGCTTAGCGTGGTGATGTCGAGGTCGTTGGTCGGCTCGTCGAGTACCAGAAAGTTGGGGTTCTGCATCAGCACGGTGCAGAGATAGAGCTTCCTGCGCTCGCCGCCGCTTAGCTTTGCAACGTAGTTGTATTGCTGGTCGGGGGTGAAGAGGAAGTGCTGTAGAAGTTGCGAGGCCGTCAAGTGGCGACCGCCTCCGAGGTCGATATAGTCTGCAATGTCGGTGATGACGTCGATGACCTTCTGTCCTTCGTCGAACTTCAGTCCTTCCTGCGAGAAGTAGCCGAATCGCACTGTCTCGCCCACAACCACTCGTCCGGCGTCGAGCTCGGTCTGTCCGAGCAGAATCTTGAGGAATGTTGACTTTCCGGTACCGTTATTGCCTACTATTCCCATTTTCTCGAACCTGTTGAAGTTGTAGTAGAAGTCACGAAGGATGACCTTGTCGGGAGCGAAGCTCTTTGAGATGTACTGGCACTCGAAAATTTTACTTCCGATATACACTTTCGACGATTTCAGTCGCATCTGTCGTTCTTCCATGCGCTGGTGGGCAACCTTCTCAAGCTCGTAGAAGGCGTCCTCACGGTATTTCGCCTTGTGTCCGCGTGCCTGTGGCTGTCGCCTCATCCACTCCAGTTCGGTGCGGTAGAGGTTGTTGGCCCTTGCTATCTCCGCTCTTCGTGCGTCGATGCGCTCCTGCCGTTTTTCGAGATAATAGGAGAAGTTGCCGCGGTAGGTGTATAGCGTGCGGTCGTCGAGCTCCATGATTACCGAGCAGACGCGGTCGAGGAAGAAACGGTCGTGGGTGACCATGAGTAGCGTCCGGTTGCTTCTGTTGAGGAAGCCTTCGAGCCATTCTATCATCTCGAGGTCGAGATGGTTGGTCGGCTCGTCGAGTATGAGCATGTCGGGCTCGGTGATGAGCACGTTGGCGAGAGCCACACGCTTCTGCTGTCCGCCGCTGAGCTGTCCCATAGGCTGCTGGAGGTCGCGTATTTTCAGTTGCGTGAGAATCTGCTTTGCGCGCAGCACTTTCTCCTCCTCACCCTTGTGGTTGAAGCAAGCGTCGAGCACTGTCTCTTCGGGGTCGAACTTTGGGGTCTGTTCGAGTATTCCGACCTTGATGTCACGCCGGAAGATGATGCTTCCGCTGTCGCATCCCTCGTGTCCGGCGATGATGGACAGGAGTGTTGACTTTCCTGTACCGTTTTTGGCGACCAGTCCCACCTTTTGTCCCTGCGCAACGCTGAAGCAAAGGTTCTCGAAGAGCACGAGGGAGCCGAACGACTTGGTGACGTTGCGCGCCTCAAGCATTGGAGTGTCCTGTGCCATTGTCAGTCGTTGCCCTCCTTGAGCTGCTTGTTGATACTTTCGATATAGTCGAGCAGTTCCTCGCGTCCCTGTCGTTTTTCGCTTGACGACACGAACATTGGCGGCATCTCCTCCCATGTCTCCTCAAGTTTCCTCTTGTAAGCCGCAACGTTCGACTGCACCTTTGAGGCGGTGAGCTTGTCGGCCTTGGTGAACACTAAGCAGAAGGGGATGCCGCTTTGTCCGAGCCAGTTGATGAATTCAATGTCGATGGCCTGCGGCTCAAGTCTCACGTCAACGAGCACAAACACGTTGACGAGCTGTTGGCGCTGGAGGATGTATCCGCGAATCATTTGGTCGAGCTTTGCGATTTCCGTCTTCGACCTTTTGGCGAATCCATAGCCGGGCAAGTCAACCAGATACCACTCCTTGTTGATGATGAAGTGGTTGATGAGCAGCGTCTTGCCAGGCGTGGACGATGTTTTTGCCAGCTTTTTGTTGCGGCAAAGCATGTTGATGAGGCTTGACTTACCGACATTCGACCTGCCTATGAAGGCATACTCGGGCTTGGTGTCGGCAGGACACATGTTGACATTGGGAGCCGAGATGACAAATTCTGCTGTCTTTATTTCCATTGCTTAAATGCCTAAGTCGTCAATTTCCTTGATCTCGTCTTCGTCAAACCACTTCGAGAGGCGTTCCTTAGCCTTGTCCTTGATTTCCGGTTCGACGTTGACCCACACTTTGCGCAGGACGTAAATCAGCACGCCCAGGTCGTCGGTCAGTCCGACGATGGGAATGGCGTCAGGAATGGCATCGAGCGGGCTGATCATGTAGCCCAGTGCTCCAATGATGAGAGCTTTGTCGGTCTTCGACACTTTTTCGCTCTGCAGAGTGTAGTAGAGAATCAAAGCTGCATAAACCAATTTTGCTCCAGCTCTTTTTGCAATACGTGAAATCTTGTCCACGAAGTCGGTTGCCGAGAATTTGCTGGCATAACTCATAAAATCAGGTAATTCCATAACTTTTGATATTTTTAATTTCTAAATCTTTCAATATTTCAATATTTTCACCCTCCTTATCCCCGTGAACGTCTTGTGTCTTGAGAGATACGAGCCAAGCAGTTCCGAATCCTCCACTACTTTTTTCTTCGTCATCGAGGCGTTAAGTAAGTGTAGCCCGTCAGGTTTCCACACGGCGAATCCCACGTGGGCGATGTCGAGTCCGGGCTTTGAGGTCGTTATGGCGATGATGTCGCCGTCGGCAATGGCATGTCGCATTTCCGGAGAGTCTTTCACCATAGACTTTGGAATGAAGCTGAACTCCTTGCCGTCGAGAAGTCGTTCGTGGCGGCGGATGTCGGTCACCATGTCGGGATGCTTCACCAGTATGGGATATTTGTCGTGGTTGCTGCCCATAAAACGGAGGCGCAGTGCCTGTTTGCCGACAAACGGCGCGGTGTCATGTCCTTCCTCTTCGACAAAGCCCTTGCGCGAGTTATCGACAATCCACTCTGAGAAATAGTGAAGGCGGCTGGGATAGCCTGAACACACTCCGCCGCGATACCTGACTGAACGAAGCGCAGAGACGAAGTCGTGGAAATGGTATTTGCCGTCAGAGCTGCAAAGAGTGAGGGCTGTCACTGTTTCAACAAGTGTGGTGCAGTCGAGCTGGCGGGTGTTGACGACAAGCCTCTCAGGGTCGGCGACCTCAAGTGTTTTGGCAACGTAGGGAGTGCCGATGAACTTGCGGGCGAAGAACAGCACCTTGTTGTCGGTCGGCTTGAGAGCCATCGACTCCGAGAGTAAACGCTCGACAAAAGTGCTGTCGGCAGGCTTATAGACAGCGTTGCCGTCGGCGGAAAGGACTTCCTGACAGTGAAGAAAAGTCAGGAGAGTACACATTATTATATATATGTACGTTTTCATTTTTTCTTCTTATATTGTTTTTTCACTCCGAAGTTCATGCCCACATAGACGTTCAGGCTTCCGAAGATGTTGTTGGTCGAGAAGCGCGGCTTGTGGTAGTTGTAGCTGTGGAGGATGACACTCGAGCCGGCGTACCATCGCATGTTGTTGTAAACCAGTCCAAGGCGTGCAATGCCGTCGAGGTTGAAGTTCTTGAATGTAAAGCCGGAAATATCGTCATTACTGACCGAACCGTGAGAATTCTTGTAAGACAGGGCTGCCGACAGGCTGGTGCAGTAGAGCCAGTTCTTGGCGAACACCCAGTTGTAGGCATAGCCAACGGAGAGGTTGATGTCGTAGTATTTCACACTGTTGAACATCAGTGAACTGTCGATTTTGACGTTGTTAATCTCTGCCCGCTGCTCCAATAAATTCTTCAGCTTCTCGTGGTCGAGTTCGAGGCTTTGCCGTGTGTAGCCTATGCCGGCGAGCCATGAGCCGCAGCTGATTTTCTGAATAGTGCTCTGTGAGAAGGCGGCGGGATAGGAGAAACGGTTGTGGTTGAAGATATAATAGAGGTTGAACCCCGTGATTCCAACATTTATACCGTCGAAATCGACATCCTTCAGTTTAGACACATCTACATCCTCGCCGAAACGCGCCTTGCGTATCTTGTAGTCATTGCCGGTGCGCCGATAGAACAGGTCAACACCAATCTGCGAGCTGTAAAGGCTCAACGCGAACTCCTTTTTCAGCTTGTTGTCGCTCACTCCGATGTTTTTCAGTTCGAAGGTATAGCCAAGGAAAAGCCATCGCCATCCGAAATAAGGTCCGACCCTCAGTGCCAAGTCGGGCGAGAACATCACTTCCTGGCCGTTGTTGCTCCGTAGCCAATACATGTCGTAGTTGTAGGTCGTCTGTACCATCAGGGCGTAGTTGTAATGCTGCGGCTCGATGTAGTTGGTGTCGATGGCGCTGAATCCCCTTACCGTTTTCTTTATGGTGCCCAAGGCTGACGACTGTGGCGCGTGTATGGAGTCGCCACGCTCGTCGTTGGCAAGTGCGACAGTAGTAGTCATTGCCATCGCCAGCAGCAGCAACAGGAAGGGCAGCCTACGGCTTGTTCGTTTATTCACAATTCGGGAGCGTCGTTTCATCAGAACTTTCCTAATATTCTGTCCATCACCCAGTTGACCGGTGTCGCTGACACGCTTGTACAAGAGCAAACGCCGATGCCCTGAAGATGTTCGATTACATTTTTTATCAACGGATACTGAACGTACGGCGGGTTGGGAACCGTAAGGTTCTCTGTGCCTTCGAGCGTGTGGAGATGGATAGGCTCGTAGTTGAACACCGAGAAGCTGACCTGTCCCTTGTCGCCGACGACCTCTATGCGGTCTTCCTTTGCCGAATCATGGGCAACGAAACACCACGAGCCGCTTCCCGGCAGTCCGCTCTCAAACCTGAAGCAGGCGCTCACCGAATCTTCCACGTTGTAGAGGTGAGCCCTGTTGGCACAGATGCCGTTGGCTTCTACAATCACGCCGAACATGTCCTGCAGCAGGTCGAGCTGGTGAGGGGCGAGGTCGTAGAAATACCCGCCGCCAGCAATGTCGGGCTGCAAGCGCCAGGGCAAGTTTTCGGGATGGGAATAGTCAAGGTCGCGAGGAGGGACGGCAAAACGCACTTGCACGTTCATCACGTTTCCGATGGTGCCTTCCCTTACAATGTCTTTCACCTTCTGGAAATAAGGAAGGTAACGGCGGTAATAGGCGACGAAACACGGCACTCGTGTCTCCTCGCTCACGCGGTTGATGCGCGCGCAGTCCTCGTAGTTGGCTGCTAAAGGCTTTTCCACATACACCGGTTTGCCCGCCTTCATTGCCATGATGGCAAAGGTGGCATGGCTTGAGGGAGGTGTGGCTATATATATGGCGTTGACGTCAGGGTCGTCAATGAGTTCCTGGGCGTCGGTGTACCATTTGTTGATACCGTGTCGTTCGGCGTAGCGCCTTGCGTTTGTCTCGTTTCTGCTCATCACAGCCTCCACTGTTGAGCCAGGCACTTCGCTGAACGCCGGACCGCTTTTTTTCTCTGTCACTTCACCGCATCCGATGAAGCCCCATTTCAATATTTTCATAATAAGTATTAATAATGTTGCAAAGATAACAAAAAATCACTATCTTTGCAACTCTCAAAGAAAATAAAAACATAAAAAAATGGAAAATACCAAAGAAGATGCCCTTTTTAAGGGTCGCAGCTCACGTTCATGCGTAAAAATGGGTTGTAGTTTGTACTTGTCAAACTTCCGAAGAATACTGAAAGCTTCGTGGATTCCAGCCGCAGGATTTGCCTTGTGCGCAAGTGTGCTCGGTTCGATAGCAGTTATACAATATCCTCAACTGAACCTTCAGGCTTACGTCAATCCACAATCCCTTCCGTCACTTCTCGAGAGCTACCTGGCGGTCTTTGTCGTTTCACTTCTGGCATTGGTCGTTGGAGGGCTTGCAGAGGCAGCCACTTATTCGAGAGCTTTTGACATGCTTGACCATTACAACCGTGAAGGTAAGATGCCAAATGGAGGAAAGTGGGTGCAGTTCTCATGGCGATGGGCATGGCGCACATTGAAGGCGTTCTTTGCAGCGGCTGTCGGAGAAGCAGTCTTGGCATCGGTGGTGACTGCACTGTTTATTGTATTGAAGATAGCAGTCAACAAGGTTGGCGGTGAGGAACTCATACCTCAAAACATGGTGTGGATACCTGTCGCCATAGCATTGGTGCCGCTGTCAGCTCCATTGCTTTATGTATTGACAAAATACATATTGGACGGGAAACAGAGCCTGTGGAAATCGTTGTGGGCAAACTATGTGGTCGGTATGCGGCATGTTGGATTGCTTGTGGTGGTGATTTTTGCTGCTGTGGTGCTAGTCGCGGTGGTGTCGCTGTTTCTTACATTCCCCGCATTGGTCGTGGCGGTTGCCAACTTCCAGGCTAATTTTGGAGTCATACTCGGCGACCCGCTTGGCATGCCATCATATATCGTACCGCTGACGGCAGTGACCATGGCGTTTGCAGGATTTGTGGAGGTTATGGTAAGGATGGTGATATTCTTTATCGGCTATTATGCTTACGGCTCGATAGAAGCTACTGAGAACGAGAAGCATCACTTTAACGAAGAAATACAAAATAATTGAAAATGAAAAAGATACTATTTATCGACCGTGACGGGACACTCATCGAAGAACCGGCGGACGAACAGATTGACTCGTTTGAAAAACTGAAGTTCACCAAGGGAATGTTCCGTAACCTTGGATTCATACGCTCGAAACTCGATTTTGAGTTTGTAATGGTGTCCAACCAAGACGGACTGGGAACCGGCTCTTTCCCGGAAGACACTTTCTGGCCGGTGCATAATTTCATCCTTCAGAGCCTTGAGGGCGAAGGCATAACCTTCGACGACATTCTCATTGACCGCCACTTCCCGGAAGACAATGCCCCGACGCGCAAGCCTAACACCGGTATGGTGGAGAAATATATCAACAACCCCGACTACGACATTGCAGGAAGCTATGTCATTGGCGACCGTGACACCGACCGCCAATTTGCCGAAAACATCGGATGCCGCTCGCTCATTCTCGGTCGCGACGGAATGACGTGGGACAAGATTGCGGAGCTGCTCTTTGCAGGAGAACGACGTGCGGCAGTGACAAGGAAAACGAAGGAAACCGACATTCACGTCGAAGTAAACCTCGACGGGCGCGGCATTTGCGACATCTCGACAGGACTCGGCTTCTTCGACCATATGCTTGAGCAAATAGGCAAGCACGGAATGATTGACCTGACAGTCCACACTAAGGGAGACCTCCACGTCGATGAGCACCACACGATAGAGGACACTGCCCTTGCCCTGGGCGAATGTCTCAGAAAAGCTCTTGGCGACAAGCGAGGCATTGAGCGATATGGATATTCGCTCCCCATGGACGACTGTCTGTGTAGCGTGGCTCTGGACTTCGGAGGAAGGCCATGGCTCGTGTGGGATGCTGTGTTCCGAAGGGAGAAAATCGGCGAGATGCCCACCGAGATGTTCCTGCATTTCTTCAAAAGCCTCAGCGACGCGGCTCTGATGAACCTTAACATAAAGGCTGAGGGAGACAACGAGCACCACAAGATTGAGGGAATATTCAAGGCCTTGGCAAGAAGCATCAAGATGGCGGTGAAACGCGACATCTACCATTATGAGCTGCCAAGCACTAAGGGCGCACTCTAAACTATTCATGATAAGAATAACAAAGAAATCTCCATAATCTTATGAAAAAAAATATTTTGGGCAGTTGCACTCGTTGTTGCACAGCAAGCATCGGCAGGAAAACTTGACGTTAAGACTTTCAACTACACAGGGCCGCTGACAGTCAGGGAGCCGGTGATGATTGACAGTGTTGACCTTAACAAGAAAAAGTATGATGCCAGCACCGACCTCAGGACAGGAAAGAAAATCCTTTCAACACCAAACAACATCTCGTGGATGCCAGGTACCGACAGTTATTGCTTCACAAGGGAAACAACCGACGGGAAAGACCTCGTTGCCGTAGATGTGGCGACAGGCACGGAAAAGATGATTGCCAACAACATTCCTGACGAAAGCTACACCATGGCACCGACAGGTGACTACATGATAGTCATGAAACGTGTGGAAGGAAAGAGTGACGACAACGACGTTCACCAGATTATCCATCCCGACGACCGCCAACCGGGATGGCGGTCAAGGACTGTGCTTGAGAAATATGACTTTTTTACCTACGACAAGCGCATAAAGTGGCAGAACACCATCTTTGCATGGTTTGACCGCTGGCTTAAAGACCAGCCCCAGTGGTGGGAATCAATGTATGAAAACATTCCCGACTGACTTATTTCACCACCTTATAACCCTTCCTCACCCAAAGGCCTTTGCCAAGTGAGGAGGGGTTTTTTCCTGCAGGCTTGCCGTCGATGGTGTAATATGATTCAGGCAAGTCGCTCACGCTGATGGTTCTTCCAATGCCTGTCGTCCCGCCCATGAAGGAAAAGGACACGTTGCCTGAAGAATCCTTGCTGATGCCGGTGATAGGCTTGCCCACGTTGCCTTCGGTGTACCAGAAGGCCTTTGGCATGGAGTCGTCGGTGAATTCAGTGGTTTCAGAAGTGCCGGGAAACGGGTCGCCGGCAGCCTCTTTGGTATAAATGTCTGACGTGATGGTCTGTCCCTTGTAGCGTTTCAGTAGTTCCTCATTAGCGTCGTTGATGGCATAGTCGGTATATTCGGCGACTTCCTTGTTGATGTAGTAGTCGTTGACAAGAAGTCCGTCGGCAGCCACAAGGAAGAAGCGCGGATGGCCGACCTCGGTATTTACACTGTTGTAGCCACTGCCCGACACGGAGAACTTGGCACTGTCGTAATCGACATGATAGATTAGCATACCGTCGCCAAAGAGACGGTAGTTCCACAGGTCGATGCTTTTCTCCACCTGCTCGAGCATGTAATACTCGTTTTGGTTTGCCTCGTTGGTAATGCGGTAAGCCTTGCCACCACGTTCAAGTGTCGTGAGTGTCACGTGCTGTGGCTCGGAAAGTTCTTCTACGTCAATCCATCCGAGTTTCCAGCGCTCCCAGCATGTCATGGCTGTAGGACGATAGCCGTTGAGAGTGTATTCTCCGCTGTCCATAATGTCATAATATCCCATGCCCACGTTACTGCAGTAGTTGGCTGAACCATTGTTGGTCACATAGATGTCGGGCAAGCCGAGGCAGTGGCAGAACTCATGGCAGAACAGGCCGATGCCGGTCTGGACAAAGCCAACGGTCTCCTGATTCTTCTCTGCTCCGTAGAGCTCGTTATTGGTTCCGAACCGCCTGACGTTCTTCCCGTCAAACGTTTTAGTCACAGTCACCGTGCCTGACTGTGGCCATATATAGTCAGAACTGTTGCCGCTGTAGTTCTCGCCGTAACCGGCATATATGACATATACCAAGTCAACATATCCGTCGTTGTTGGAGTCATATCGGGAGAAGTCGATTTCGCTGTTGCCCGCCGAGCAGGCGTCGCTGACCAGCAGGGAGCAATTGTCATTGCCTCTTCCGTATGTCGCGTAAGAATCGTTAAGAGTGTAAGGGCCATAAATGTCAAACTCCGGCGAGAACTTGCCGAAACTCATGTCGGTGAAATACTCCTTCACGCTTCCGAAATTGGTGTATTTCGCCTGTTCCTGGCTCTTGCCCGAAGCGTTGAGGAATTGCTCAAATTGTTCGCGAGGCTCGTTGATGCGAAACTTCAAGTCGCTGAATTCCACAAGGATGACAAGTGCCTTGGGAGAACCGGAAGAAGGAAAAAGGGCAGGTGAGTCACCAAAGCCGCGAACCGTCATCCTTCCCTCGGAAATGTCGGCAGCACCTTTTGACAATATCGACTCGCGGTCTTGCCTCGTGACAGCAAGAGCTTCGGCAAAACTGCGCTTCGCGGGCTCATGGGCAAGGATGCCGGTGGAACATAACTTCCCCTCCGAGTCCTGGCCTGCCACGTAAAGGTTATTGCCTTCGAGGGTGAGTATTGTGCCGTCTGAGGCAGTGTAATAATGGAAAAACTCGTCGCCGTGGAGAGTAACGACTATTTCAGTCCCGTCACTCTGCTTAATAGTAGTGGCGGAATGGTAAGCCTTGGCTCCGTTCACAGAGATAAAAGGGATGAAAGAGAGTAACAGCAACAAACAATAATTCTTCATATTTCTTTTTCGTTGTTTCGTCCGAAATAATACTGGTCGCGATTGCGGGTCACACTGCCATAATTGATTGCATGGCAAGGGCAATGGTGGTAGCAGGCAAGGCAAGAGGTGCAACGATTGTCGTGAAGCCATCGGGGCTTCCCTTTCTCCATTGACATGTCGCCTACAGGGCATGCCTTTGCGCAACGTCCGCATCCTATACACTTGTCGGCATCGACAGTGAACTTTTTGTCACTAATCATCCGTTTGTTGAAATAACCTCCGACGATGTATGACAAAAGCCAAGGCATGCGTCCTTTGACAAGCCACGACTCTCCCTTTCGCCTTTCGGAAATCATGGCGGCATATCTGTCAATGTCCTCAGCGGCCTTGGTGAGCTTTTCGCGTTCGCGTTCGATGGTGTCGGTGTACATGAAGGGCAAGGCAACGTACGACTCTGGCATTATCAGCGAGAAGCAGGCATCCAACGACAGACTGCGTTTCCTTAGGTCTGAGGAAAGAATTGCCATCGTCTCCCCGATGTTGTCGCCGCATGTGCAGAGCGCATAGTAATAGTGACTGCCCGCGCCATGGAGCGTCAGTCCTGAAATGAATGTTCTAACGACGCGTGGAGGTTGCCAGCCGTGGACAGGAAAGCAAAAACCTACACGCTCTCCTGGAGTGAGATGAAATGCCCATTCCTTACTCGTGGTGTCGGTCGAGTACATCGTTTCGGCAATGTCCACCAGTCGCTCTCCTAACCTTTCTGCAAGAATAGTTGCTGCCCAACGGGTATTCCCCGTGCCTGAAAAATAGAAAATCATGGTTCAAAGTTACGCTTTTTTTGCTATTGCACAAAATTTATGAGAGGAAAAATGCAAAATATGTCTATTTTTTACTACCTTTGCACCCGATAACAATATATAAATAGGTAATAAATGAGATATTTCATAACCCTTGCATACGACGGAACCGACTTCCACGGATGGCAGATACAGCTTAACGGCAGCTCGGTGCAGGAGGAATTGCAAAAAGCATTGTCCACACTGCTGAGAGTGCCAACAGAAGTGGTTGGAGCAGGACGTACCGATGCTGGGGTTCACGCAAGGCAGATGGTAGCTCACTTCGATTGCGACACTCCTTTTGACTGCAGCCAAATGGTATATAGGCTCAACAGAATGGTGCCACGAACGATGGCTGTTTATGATGTCAGGCAAGTGCCGGACGACATGCACGCCCGCTTTTCCGCCACACGACGCACCTACCGTTATTTCGTCCATACCGGCAAGGACCCTTTCCTCCGACATTACTCTTGCCGGATGCATTACGACCTTGACTTCATGCTGATGAACAAGGCTGCCTCGACGCTTAAGGAGTATTCCGATTTCGGAGCTTTCTGCAAGAGCCATTCCGACGTGAAGACTACAATATGCAGGGTCGATGAAGCCGAATGGCACCAGGTGTCGCCAACGCAATGGTATTTCGAAATCAGTGCCGACAGGTTCCTGAGAAACATGGTAAGGGCTGTGGTCGGTACTCTCGTGGATGTCGGGAGAGGCAGACTCTCAATCGACGAGTTCCGCAAGGTAATAGAAAGCGGGAAGCGGACAGCGGCGGGAGAGTCAATGCCAGGCAATGCGCTGTTCCTCGAAAAAGTTGAATACAATTTTGATAACCGATAAACAGACATAACGATTCATGTGGTTAGTATTAGCATTCTTGTCGGCGGCCTTGCTTGGCTTCTACGACTCGTTTAAGAAAAAAGCATTGGAAGCGAATGCGGTCATACCCGTATTGTTCCTCAACACCTTGTTCTCGTCAATAATCTTCCTTCCATTTATCGTGGTCAGCTACACAAGCGACACTCTCGACGGAAGCCTCTTCCACGTGGCAAGCGGAGGATGGGAAGTTCACAAGTATATTGTGCTTAAGAGCTTTATTGTGCTGAGCAGCTGGATTCTCGGCTATTTCGGCATGAAACACCTCCCGCTCACCATAGTCGGGCCTATCAACGCCACACGGCCGGTGATGGTGCTCGTGGGAGCGTTGCTGTTCTTTGGGGAAAGGCTCAACGGTTGGCAGTGGCTCGGTGTGGCGTTGGCTGTAGTCTCGTTTTTCATGCTCAGCCGAAGTGGAAAGAAGGAAGGCATCGACTTCAAGCGCGACCATTGGATATGGATGATTGTCGGAGCTGCGATGCTCGGTGCCGTCAGCGGACTGTACGACAAGTATCTCATGGCTTCTCCTTCCGACGGAGGTGTCGGTCTTGACAAGATGATGGTCCAGAGCTGGTACAACATCTACCAATGCTTCATGATGGGAGCGATGCTGATGCTGCTTTGGTGGCCCAACAGGAAGAAGACCACTCCGTTCCGTTGGCACTGGTGCATCGTTTTCATCAGCATCTTCCTTTCCGCCGCCGACTTCGTGTATTTCTATTCACTGTCGCTGCCCGGGGCGATGATTAGCATTGTGTCGATGGTGCGACGTGGCAGTGTAGTGGTAAGTTTCCTCTTTGCGGCTGTGGCATTCCACGAGAAGAACCTGAAGTCGAAGGTCATCGACCTCGCCCTTGTGCTTCTCGGAATGATTTGCCTTTACATTGGTTCACACTAAACAACAAGAAATATGATTGACTATCTGAACGACAACCTCTGGCAGGCATGGGCGCTGCTGTCCGTAGCCTGCATCGTGCTCGAACTGTTTTCGGGCAGTTTCTTCATCGTATGCTTCGCCATTGGAGGCTTGGCGGCACTTGTGGCGTCATTATTCTGCGGGTTCTACGCTCAACTGACCGTCTTTGCAGTGGCGTCGGCTGTGAGCATCTTCCTTGTCCGCCCCTTTGCAATTCGCTACATCCATCTCAACAGAGAGCCGGTGCCAAGCAATGCCGATGCCATCATGGGGCGTGAGGCAATCGTGAGCCAGGACATTCCTGCAGGTGGTTACGGTCGTGTGGCAATCGACGGCGACGACTGGAAAGCGACTGCTGAAAGCGACTTGAAGAAAGGGACAAAAGTGAGAATTATCGGTAGGGAAAGCATAATCCTTACCTGTGAAATGATTTAATTAACAAAAAAATCCAAACTATGAGTTATGTACTTATTGCCATTGTGGTTCTCGTGTTAGTTTTCGCGAAGATGGCACTTGTCATCATTCCACAGTCAGAAACCAAGATTATCGAGAGGCTCGGGCGGTATTACGCCACACTCCGTCCTGGCATCAATATCATCATCCCCGTTGTTGACCGTGCAAAGGAAATTGTGGTGATGAGAGCAGGCCGCTACGTCTATTCCAACTCCATAGACCTTAGGGAGCAGGTCTATGACTTTCCAAAGCAGAATGTCATAACCAAGGACAACGTGCAGACGGAAATAAACGCTCTCCTTTATTTCCAGATTGTTGACCCGTTCAAGGCTGTCTATGAAATAAACAACTTGCCAAATGCCATTGAGAAACTGACGCAGACCACGCTGCGTAACATCATTGGCGAACTGGAACTTGACGAGACTCTGACAAGCCGCGACACTATCAACACCAAGCTGCGTTCGGTGCTTGACGACGCCACCAACAAATGGGGAATAAAAGTCAACCGCGTGGAGCTGCAGGACATCACTCCTCCCGAAAGCGTTCTTTCCGCAATGGAAAAACAGATGCAGGCTGAGCGTAACAAGCGTGCCACCATACTTACCAGCGAAGGAAAGAAAGCCAGCGACATCCTTCAGTCGGAAGGTGAGAAGATGGCAACCATCAACCGTGCAGAAGCCCTGAAGCAGCAAGCCATCCTAAAGGCTGAAGGCGAGGCTCAGGCCCGAATCAGAAAAGCTGAAGCTGAAGCCATCGCCATTCAGAAGATTACCGAAGCTGTCGGTCAGTCGAGCAATCCCGCCAACTACCTTCTTGCACAGAAGTACATCCAAATGCTTCAGCAGCTGGCGGAAGGCGACAAGACAAAGACTGTCTATCTGCCTTACGAGGCAACCAACCTAATGGGAAGCATCGGAGGCATCAAGGACTTGTTCAACGAGAAATAGTCAGTCTTTGGTAAATGCAAGGAAACGAGTGTCACAGTCGTTCAACGGTTTATGAACGACTGTGACAACTTTTATATAACTCAATCCATTTCGGCATAATATTCTTCGAACAATATCTTTGTGATGACTTCACTGCTGCTTGTCCTAACTTGACTCTTTCCTCGGGATGTTCTATCAGCCAGCATATTCTCTCGGCAAATCCTTTGCAGTCATTGGGCTTGACTAAGAAGCCGTCCTTGCCGTCGGTGATGATTTCACGAGGACCGTAAGGACAGTCGAAAGCCACGACAGGCAGCCCGCAGCTCATGGCTTCAGTGATGACGAGTCCGAAAGACTCATAGTCGGATGTAATGACAAAAATTGAACTGTCAATATATCTTTCCATAATGTCAGAGGTCGGGCGGTGCAAAACGATGTTATTGTCCTTAAAGCTATCCTGCGAACGCAACCATTCTTCCATCTCACCTTCACCGTAAACGTCCAAAGTCCAGTCGGAGTGTTGGCTATGTACGATGTCCCAGATGTCCAGAAGCTGGGGAAGTCCTTTCTGCGTGGCTAACCGTCCAACGAAAATCACGTGTTTGCCACTTGTTGTCGAATACCTTCCACTGTCGTTCAAGTGGGCTATGTTTGGTATGGTCACTACGTTGTCGTTGAACTTTTTCCATTCGTTGGCATCTCCTTTGGTCAAAGCCACCAGTTTGTCTGCTTTTTTTATTGCTGAATAAAGCATCTTCCTTTCAAAAAACTGCACAATCTTATTGGCGTTTGAATGGTAAGTAGTAATGCAGTTCCCGTGCGATTCAACTATCACTGGTATTTCACCTTTCAACTTCATGATTGTCGGAACATATCTGACAGCCACACAGGAAATAATGTCAGGGTTGAAAGTTTTTATCTCTTGCCTGAGTTTTCGTCTGAAAGAGATTCTACGCTTTAGCTGGTCGTATATTTTTCTTAATCCACGGTATCTGTAAGAATAATGAAACTGTATGCCCAGGTCGTGCCATTTCACACGACTGTCTAAAGAATAAGGAGCCTTATGGCTGCCTTGAATAGTGGTGACAAGGCACACTTCGACTCCATAGTCTCTGACGAGACAATTCATTTTGTCGGTCCAAATGCGTTCAATGCCTCCCCATCTGGCCATACTTTCATATACGAACATTATTCTCATACCGTGTGTATTTTGTTTGCGAAAATACAAAAAAAAACTTATGTAACAAATTTTTTGCCACAAAAAGACTTCTTCTTCTTCAATTTTTTGGATTTATTATAAAATATCTGATTAATAATTTGGAAATATCGCCGATAATTAATAACTTTGCCGAAACAAAACAATCAGCTTGACACTATGAAAATATTCTATCTTTACACCGGACTCATCACCAAGGGGGGAGCTGACAGAGTGTTGACGATAAAGGCAAACTGGCTCGCCCGGCATGGCTATGACGTTTCCTTCGTCACAGATTCGCAGATGGACATCCCTCCTGTGTTTCCACTCGACCCTAAAGTAAGGCTGATTGACTTGGGACTTGACTTTATGCAGCAATACAAACATGGAATCATCAAGCGGACATTCATCTATTTCAGGTTGATGAGGCAGTACAGACGGAAGATCACGCTACTGCTGAACAGTGAAAAGCCTGACTTCGTGATGACGACACTGGGCAGGGAAATGGATTTCCTTACCGACATTCATGACGGAAGCATAAAGATTGGAGAGTCACACATTGCAAGAAAGTTCTCGAGAAATTTCCATCTTATGGAAGAGCGGAGAGGAATATATCGGATTGTAGCAAAATACTGGAGACACAAGCAAACTGAGGCTGTGAAAAGACTTGATATGCTGGTCCTGCTTACTTCCATGGATGAGGCATGCTGGAAGACAATGACCGGGAAAACCTGCGTAATCCCCAATCCTGTAACGATTAGCTCCCCAACGACAAGTGCGCTCGACAAGAAAAGGGTGATTGCCGTGGGAAGGCTCAATGAGCAAAAGGGTTATGAATACCTCATCGAAGCATGGCTGTCGGTCACAAAAAAGCATCCTGACTGGTGCTTGGACATTTTCGGCGAAGGAGAACTGAAGGACGACATACAGAACCGTATCGACAATCTCGGACTACAAGCCACCGTCAGACTGAGGGGAGTGGCAGATGATATCGAGGTCGAATATGCAAACAGCTCGATGCTGGTTCTAAGTTCTCGTTACGAAGGCTTCGGGCTTGTTCTTGTCGAAGCCATGTCGTGTGGAGTGCCTTGCGTGGCGTTTGACTGCCCCTATGGACCAAGAGACATCGTCAGGAACGGAGAAGACGGAATACTTGTTCAACATCTTGACGTGGAAGGCCTTGCAGAAGGCATGTGCCGACTCATGGAGAATGAGGCATTAAGAAAGTCGATGGGAAAAAACGCATTGCATAACGTCAGTCGGTTCAGTATCGATAATGTTATGCAAAAATGGGTGGAATTGTTTTGTAACATGAAATTGGAAAGAACATGAAAAGAATAGCATATTGCACACCTTCGCTCTATATTGCTGGCGGAATAGAGAGAGTCTTGACCACAAAGATGAATTATCTTGCAGATGTGGCAGGATATGATGTATGGGTAATCCTTACAGACGGTAAGGACAAGAAACCATATTTTGATCTTTCTGACAAAGTTCATATAATAAACCTTGATGTGAACTTTGAGGCATTGTGGAATCTGGGATTCCTGAGAAAGATTGCTGTCTATCTCAGGAAACAAAGATTATATAAAAGGAGACTGAATGATACTTTGTTAAAAATAAAACCAGACATAACTGTTTCTACCTTACGACGTGAGATAAATTTCATTACGACAATAAAGGACGGAAGCAAAAAGATTGGTGAAATGCACGTAAATCGTTCCAATTACAGAAATTTCGAAGCTAACGATTCTAATATTGTCAAAAAGCTGTTTGCAAAGGTCTGGATGCACAATCTCATCAGGAAACTGAAAAAAATGGATAAATTTGTCGTGTTGACTGATGAGGATAGAATAAGTTGGGTGGAACTCGACAATGTAGTGACAATACCTAATCCTATTAATGTATTCCCAACCGTAGAGAGTAGTCTCAATAATAAAAAAGTGATTGCAGCGGGACGATATTGCTATGAGAAAGGATTTGACTTGCTCCTTCATGCCTGGGCTATTGTCTGCGACAAACATCGAGATTGGCATCTTGATATTTACGGAGCCGGCAATAACAAGGAGTACCTTGACATGTCCAAAAGATTGAACATCGGAAATAGTGTCTGTATTAATTCAGCTACAGACAAGTTGTATGACAAATATGCTGATGCATCAATATTCGTTTTCAGTTCAAGGTTTGAGGGATTCGGTATGGCTCTTTTGGAGGCAATGGCAACAAAGCTTGCCGTAGTGTCATTTGCTTGCCCGTGTGGACCGAAGGAAATAGTCTCAGATGGGAACGACGGACTATTGGTGACAAATGGGGATGTTCAGGAGATGGCAGATAAGATATGCTATTTAATCGAGCACGAAGACCAAAGAAAGATAATGGCTGATAATGCTAAGGAGAAAGCAAAGCTTTACTCCGTAGATAACATAATGCAAAGATGGATTGACCTTTTTGAGAGGCTTTGACATGTTTTTCTACGTTATAGGCAGGTATGATTATTGATATAGTTTTCATATTAGTAAGCATGTAAATTGTCAATAACTGTTTGCATCTGCCGTTTCCACGAAAGGTGTTCGACAGTCTTACGGATGTCGTTGGGGGACATGTTGAAACGGTCGGTGAAGTCGATGATTGATTGAATGTCAATAGGCGACTCGTCTGCAGGGGCTTTCAGCACGTATGGCTGAAGGTCGAAGTCGGAGTCGCGTTCCGAATAGATGAACGGGATGCCTCTTGTGGCATACTCCCTGTTTTTCAATGTCTTGATGGTAGTTATTCCGCTTCTGTGTCTTGCCAGGCTGCCGACGGCGAAGTTGCAGGCGTTGAACACTTCGTCGAGTTTTTCACCAAACAGTTGGCCGTGGAATCTTACTTGTTCGGCAATTCCATATTTTTCGATAAGTTCGGCAAATCCCGGGGCATGAATAGAGTCGTGCATCTCACTTTTCCCGACACCGCCGACAATATGGAACACGATGTCTCTTCCGCCGGGATTGTTGCGGTAGTATTCGCCAATGCCTGCTATGAGCCTGTCGAAACCGTGCCAGTAGTGAACCTCTGCCACTCCTATTAGATTCAGCGTAGTGTCGTTACCGTGATGGTCAAGCAATGGTATGGCGTCGAAGTTGACACCATTGCTTATTCTTATTGTTCTTTGTCCGAATATTTCCTCTGCGTCAGAAAAAGTCACTATAGCCTTCATGTGCTTCGAGAGCTGTTTACGGAACAGTTGGTCGATTTTGAGTTTCACTCTTGTCATAAGGTTGAAGCCAACGAACTCGCTGTCGTAGGGGTAGGTAGGTATTTCGGTTACGCATTTCACTCCTTTCTCATTCAACTTCTTGAAAAGGCAGATAAGGGGAGGAGAGGCGTTCTGGAACGAACGTGCGTAAACAACTTCTATAGCCTTGTCAGTGCAATAGTCGTAAACGGCTTTGTAATTAATGCGTTGCTTGAGGGCTGCAAGCATTCCCTTGCCATAGTCTTTGATGACTGTGGAGTTAACATAGCGGCATCGGTGTCCCTTGGAGTCAAAGTCGTAGTAGCAGAGATGGACTTCATGCCCATTCTGTCGCAAGCCGTCCACTTGGTAATGAATTTTCTTGCTTATTCCGCTGGCTTCCGAAAAGCCGTGATATACGAGGAAAAGGATTTTCATAATAACGGGACATCCTTATTGTTAGCTTCAGTTTTGATTTAATCAGTTTTTTATCCTTATCGTCATTGACGAGGGGTCGAACAGTATGGTATCGCTGTCGAAGAAGCGGGAGAGGCTGCCGTCGAGGGCAAGTTGTCGTGGCGTGCCAATGGTGAAGGTGCCGTCGGAGTGCATCAGCCAAAGGTTGTCGGCAATCCTGATGGCAAGTTCCACGTCGTGGGTGGAAAGGAAAATGGTTTTGCCGGTCTCGTGACTCAGGGAAGAGAGAAGTTTCATAATTTCCACCTTGCTTGGGAAGTCAAGGAATGAGGTCGGTTCGTCGAGACAGATGACGGGGGTGGCTTGGGCTAGTGCCTTGGCTATGAAGGCTCGTTGTCGCTCCCCGTCGCTAAGCGTGTCAAGAGTGCGGTCGGCAAGACGTTTGATGCCTGCTTGTTCTATTGATGTCTCAACTGCTGATAAGTCTTTTGGCTCAAGTTTTCCAAAGAAACCAGTGTAGGGGCTGCGTCCGAGTGCCACGAGGTCGGTGACGGTCATGTCCTGGACACTGGGTCGTTCGGTAAGAACCACTCCGATTTTTCTTGCCATCTGCTTTTCAGTCAGCGTGTCGATGTCGGAATTATCGATGAGTATCTGTCCTTCGAGCTTGGGCTGGAATCTTGTTATGGTTCGCAGCAATGTTGACTTTCCGACACCGTTAGCGCCAAGCAGACAAGTCATCTGACTGCTTGGCACTATGGCATTGATGGCGGAAGCGACGGTTGTCGTTTCCTTTTTCCCGATGTATCCTATAGAAAGGTTTCTTAGTTCGAGCATGTTTTTATTTGTTCAATATTTCCTTGGCTCTTTCCAAGGCTATGTTGATGTGGCTGCAGATGTCCTCCTTGGGCACGTGCTTGTAGAAGCCGGCGTGCTCGAGAGTGTTGTGGACTTTGTCGGTCACTCCTGACAGCACGATTTCTATTCCCTCTTTCTTGCTCATCTCGCAAAGGTTGGTGAGGTTGTGGATGCCGGTGGAATCGACGAAAGGCACTTTTCGCATACGGATGATGCGCACCTTCGGACGGTCACCGAACGAAGCCATGATTTCCTCGAAGCGGTTTCCTGCGCCGAAGAAGTAGGGACCGTTAATCTCATATACCTCAACGCCTTCGGGAATTGTCAGGTGTTCAAGGTTGCCTTGGCTGAGCTCACTCTCTTGGTTGGGGTCTATCTCGTCGAGTATCACCTTCACGTCGGTAGTCTCCGACATGCGTCGCATGAAGAGCAGACAGGCGATGATGAGTCCTACCTCGATGGCTATGGTGAGGTCGAAGATGATGGTGAGGAAGAAAGTGATGAGCAGTACGGTGACGTCGCTCTTCGGATTCTTGGTCAGTGCGAGGAACGAGCGCCAGCCGCTCATGCCGTAGCTGACGACAACAAGCACGCCGGCGAGACAAGCCATGGGGATGTACTGTGCCAAAGGCATGAGGAAAAGGAAGATGAGTAACAGGACTGCTGCATGGATGACTCCTGCTATCGGAGTGCGTCCGCCGTTGTTGATGTTGGTCATCGTTCGGGCGATGGCTCCTGTTGCGGGTATTCCTCCGAACAGTGGTGAGGCAAGGTTTGCCATGCCTTGCGCGATAAGCTCGGTGTTGGAGTCGTGGTGGTCACCGACCACACCGTCGGCAACGGTGGCTGAGAGCAGCGACTCGATGGCCCCGAGAATAGCTATGGTCAATGCTGGTGAGACAAGGCTCTTTATCGTTTCCCAGTTCATTTCCGGCACTTGTGCTGAAGGCAGTTCGTTGCTGATGGAGAAGCGGTCGCCAATGGTCTCAATTGTTGTCACGCCGGCGAAGTTCTTAAGAAGCAGGGCAACGACGGTCATGATGATGATGGCGATGAGCGAGCCGGGGATTTTCTTGCTGAAGCGTGGGGTGATGGCAATGATTGCCACGCTGAAGATGCCGACCAAGGCACACCATGGGTCGAGGGTGTTGAAGTTGGTGATATAGACCCACCACTTTTCGATGAAGTCTGATGGCACTGTTGCCAACGACAGTCCGAAGAGGTCTTTTATTTGTGTCGTGAAAATGGTTACGGCAATACCGCTGGTGAACCCGACTACAATCGGGTAGGGGATGTACTTGATGATGGTGCCAAGCCGCAGGATGCCGAAAAGTATAAGGAATGCTCCTGCCATAAGCGTCGCTATCGTAAGGCCTTCGATGCCATACTGCTGGATGATGCCATAGATGATGATGATGAAGGCTCCTGTAGGTCCTCCAATCTGTACTTTACTGCCTCCGAAAATGGAGATGACCAGTCCTGCCACGATGGCAGTGATGATACCTTTCTCCGGTGACACTCCTGATGCGATACCGAAGGCGATGGCTAACGGCAGTGCAACAATTCCGACGATGACTCCTGCCATAAGGTCGGCCATGAATGTCTTTTTGTCGTAGTTTTTAAGTGTATGCATCAGCTTTGGCTGAAACACCTTTGCGTCAATTGTTTTCATCTTGTTCTTTTTGTTTTATGTTATCCTATTAATTGTTACGTGTTGTCATTATTGGTTCAAAATACTCTGAACTCGTAGCCTTGTTCCTTAAGCCACTTGATTGCTTCGGGCAAGGCGTAGTGCAGCTTGTCGATGCTCTTGAGCGAGTCGTGGAAGGTGATGATTGACCCGTTGCGTGCGTACCGCTTGACATTGTTAAGCACGCCTTCTGCAGTCATCCACTTTGAATAGTCGCGGGTGACGAGGTCCCACATGACGATGCGGTAGGAGCGGCCAAGCCAGAAGTACTGGTCGAATCTCATCCATCCGTGTGGCGGTCGGAAGAGGTCGGTATGCAGCAGCTCGTTTGCTTTTTCGGCGTTGGCGCTGTAAGTCTTTATTGTGTGCCGGAAACCGCCGATGTGGTTAAAGGTGTGGTTGCCGATCCGATGACCGGCAGCCACTACCTTTTCGTATAGTTCAGGATGCTTCCTTACATTGTCGCCAACCATGAAGAATGTCGCTTTAACGTCATGCTTTGCCAGGGTGTCGAGTATGAACGGCGTGGCCTCAGGAATCGGCCCGTCGTCGAATGTCAGATAGACAGCCTTGACATTCTTGTCCATTCTCCATGTGGCTCTTGGATAGAGCCATCGCAGCCACATTGCAGGTTGCTCGATAATCATATACTAAGCGGTTTTATTCCTCGTATTCTTCTTCCTCGTATTCTTCTTGTCCTTGTGTCGTTCCGAAGTTGCCGCCTTTGCTTTGGTAAAGTTTCAGCAGCATGGCGAGCTTCCCGTTATGTTCGTCACTCCACTTCTTGTCGATTTTTTCTGTCTCGATGTCAATCTGTTGCAGGATATAGATGTGGGTCATGCAGTCGCGCATTGAGCTTTGGAAGCGCATTCCCTCGAGGTTGCAGTACCATTTGAGATACTGTTCCGACTTTGTCCATAACTTCTTGTAGAGGTCCATCGCCTTCTGCTTTTGTCCGATTGAAGCATAAGCCCTTGCCTCGTCGAAGGAGCCTGACAAGTAGTTGACAGGAACGTTATATTCCGGAATGTTCTTGTCGAGGTATGCAAGCACTTCAGCAGCCTTCTTGTCCTGGCCCTCGGCGATGAGGTGCATGGCAAGTTGCACGAATATGCGGCGATGGGTGTAGCACATCCTCATGACAGTCTCGTCGAGGTAGATGCCCTTTTGGTCGAGCCCGCCGAACTTGAACTTCTTCATGAGCTTGTCGTAAGTGCGGCGTGTGTCGAAGTTCTTGGCTCCCGGGGCATTTGTGGTGAACGGGGTGATTCGGTTGACGAGTCCTTCCTGCACGAAGTTGTCGCCAAGGTTCATGTAGTTTTCCTCGCCCACGGTCATTGCTACATATACAGGTCTTGTCCAGTTGCACTGGGAGATGATTTCGAGCATCATCAGGTCGCCTTTGTAGAGCGCGTTCTTGCCTTTTAGCGAGATGACCATCTTGTCGGGTATTGAGTCGGCAGCCATCATCATTCCGCTTTTTCTCACAGCGTCCTTGTCGATTGTGACATAGACAGTGTCGGTGGGAATGACGTGGACATCGCGTCCTCCCGACAATATCTTCATCACTTCGCGCTTGTCGGCGCTTACTTCGTTGCGCACCCAGTCCTTTAGGATGTTCTTCAGTTCGAAAGGATTGTCGCCGAACACTTTCCTTGCCTCTTCAGGGTCTTCGGCATACCATTGATTAATGTATTGCTTAATTGAAGGGTCAACGATGACATATTCGTTGGTTCCAGCACAATACTGCAGGCGGCTCCAGGTGATTGGGACTTTGGGAGAGTCGTAAGCCGGACGGCACATCTGGTCGATATACCAGTCGGTTTGCAGATAGCTGAGGTTGCAGACGCGGGCATCGGTGCGGAAGCCCTCAACGTCCTGGTTGTACCAGAGCGGGAAGGTGTCGTTGTCGCCGTTGGTGAAGATAATCGGGTTGCCCTTTTCTTCGAGCGACATGAGGTAGTTTTGTCCGAAGTCGCGGCAGGTGTAGCGTCCGCTGCGGTCGTGGTCGTCCCATGTCTGTGAAGCCATCTGAACAGGCACGAGCAGACAGGCAACAGAAACGATGGCGGCGATGGCAAGCTGCTGGCGCTTCAGCTTCTCGGTGAGCATCTCTATGATTGCCGCAACGCCCATACCGCACCAAATGGCAAAGGCATAGAACGAACCGGCGTAGGCATAGTCGCGCTCACGTGGCTGCATCGGTGTCTGGTTGAGGTAGATGACGATGGCGAGACCGGTCATGAAGAAGAGGAAGAAGACCACCCAGAACTGTCGGATGCCCTTTTGACCTTTCTTCAGCGACTGCCAGAAAAGTCCTATGAGACCGAGGATGAGCGGGAGGCAATAGAAGACGTTGTGTCCCTTGTTTTCCTTCAGCTCGTCGGGCAGCTTCGACTGGTCGCCGAGTCTCATGTTGTCAAACCAGTCGAAACCGGTTATCCAGTTGCCGTGCTCCAGTTCCCCGTTACCTTGCAGGTCGTTCTGTCGTCCTGCGAAGTTCCACATGAAATAGCGCCAGTACATGAAGTTGCACTGGTAGGATAGGAAGAAGCGGATGTTTTCCAATTGCGACGGCATCTTCACATTAATCATCTCTCCGCAGCGGTCGTAAGGCACCATGTTTCCTTCCACTCCTCCCATCCAGCTTTCGTAGGCATTGGCATGGGCTGAGCTGTACATGCGTGGGAAAAGCATGTTCTGTGCATACTGGTAGTCGTCCTTTGTTCGTACCACGAAGTATGAGTCTTTCTCCTCCTTCGACGCCTTTTCCTTGCGCTGATAGACTGGTGCTCCCTTTTTTGCTACCGGGCGGCACATGTCGCCATCCTTGTCAAGAGCCACTTGTGAGGTGTAGGCCTGTCCGTAGAGAAGCGGACGTGACCCGTATTGTTCGCGGCTGAGATATTCGCCAAGGGTGAAGATGTCCTCTGGGGAGTTTTGGTCCATCGGCGGGTTGGCGGAAGAGCGTATCACGATGAGAGCATAGCTCGAATATCCAATCATCAGCATCAGCATGCAGAGCAGCGAAGTGTTCTTGATGCGAGCCGAGACGAGGGCGATGCCTTTCTTGTTTTTGTATTTAAGAACGAACCACAGAATGGCAAGGACAATGATTCCAATGACCACCGAGCTCCAGCCGTAGCCATAAAACGGGATGCCGAGCATGCCGATGGAGGTGAGATAGGCAATGTTCTGACGCTTCTCGTTGGTGTCGTTGTAGGTTTCCCATATTGCCCAGATGATGCAGGCGATAAGTGCGAAGATGTAGATTATCTCGCCGGTGTTGAACGGGCAGCCGAGGGTGTTGACGAAGAACAGCTCAAACCATCCGCCGACCCTGACGATGCCTGGCACTACGCCATAGAGCACAGCCGCAAGAATCACTACCGAGATGCCAAGTGCGATGAGCGAGCCCTTGAGGTCGCCCTTTCCGTCGGGTTTCGGGAACTTGCGATAGTAATAGACAAGCACGATGGCAGGCACGCAGAGCAGGTTCAGCAAGTGCACACCGATGGAGAGACCGGTCATGTACATGATGAGTATGAGCCAGCGGTCGCTGTGCGGCTCGTCGGCTTGGTCTTCCCATTTCAGGATGAGCCAGAACACCACAGCGGTGAACGCCGAGGAGTAGGCATAGACCTCGCCTTCCACGGCACTGAACCAGAAGGTGTCGCTGAACGTGTAGATGAGTGCTCCCACAAGACCTGAAGCCTCAATGGCGACAGCCTTTGGCAGGGTCAGCTCGTTCCACTCGTTGATGAGCAGCTTGCGTGTGAGGTGCGAGATGCTCCAGAAGAGGAACATGATGGTAGCCGCCGAGAGCAGCGCACTCATGATGTTGACCATGCGTGCCACCTGGGAGGGGTCGCTTGTGAACTGTGAGAACAAGTTGGCTGTCAGCATGAAGAATGGTGCACCAGGTGGGTGACCGATTTCCAACTTGTATCCGGTAGAGATAAATTCAGGACAGTCCCAGAAACTGGCTGTCGGTTCAATAGTGGAGCAATAGACGATGGCTGCAATAGCAAAAGCGAGCCATCCGAGAATGTTGTCCACCAGCTTAAACTGTTTCATTCCTTATACTGTTTTTTTGAGTTATCTGCCTTTGAGTGTGCAAAGTTACAGCAAATAGCTTAAAAAGAAGAATAAAACCGTGATTTTTTTGCTTTTTTAGTGTAACAATTCTATAAAAATAACTTTTGTCAAGGTCTTTGTGTTCTGATGGTGACCTTTTCGTTCACTTCGACTATTGTTGTGGCGAGTTGTCGCGTTTTGTCGATGTCGTGGCTGACCATGACGACTGCACACTTGGGAGAGATTCGTTCGATGAGCTCAAACATCTGTTCCTGCGACTTGTGGTCGATGAACGTGTTGGGCTCGTCAAGCAGGAGAGCGTCGGGCTGGCTGACCACGGCTCTTGCGAGAAGCACCCTTTGTAGTTGTCCGCCGCTCAGCTCCTTTATTGGTCGCTGGGCAAGGTCGCTGATGTCCAGCTGCGAGAGCACGTTCTTCACTTCTTCCTTGTGTCGCTTGTTGAATTTTGAGAGGAGTGGCTTTCGGCAGTTGAGTCCTTGCAGTACCATGTCTTCCACTTTGATCGGGAAGTCGCGGTCGATGTTGTTGTATTGTGGCAGATAGCCGAAAATGAGCTTGTCGGCAGGGAGTCCGTCGCAAAGGTAGCTGACCTTTCCTTCCATTGGCTTTATGATGCCGATAATGGTTTTCAGTAGAGTTGTCTTGCCGCCTCCGTTAGGGCCGATGATTCCCACAAAGTCATTGTCGGCGATGCTGAGGGTCACATCACTTATTTGTGCTCGTCCGTCGTAACCGGCTGTCACATGGTCAAGGTTGATTATGATGTTCCTGTCTTTCGTCATTTTTCTATTGAGGCATGTTGCTTGACCGACAAGGTGTCCTGCGAGGCAAGCGCATCGGCAATGTTTGTCATCTGCTTTGTCCAGTCATAGTCGAGCGGATTGATGTCGATGGTTTTCACATTTGTTTCCAAAAGTATTATCTCCTTGTTGCGGTTGTCAAATTCTTTTTGTACGAACATCAGTTTTGTGCCAGCTTCTTTTGCCTTGGTGATGAGCGAGGCGAGTGAAGCTGCCGAAGGCTCGCGTCCGTCCTCTTCGAGGGCGAACTGTGTGAATCCGTAGTCGCGGGCAAAGTAGGTTAGGGCAGGGTGGTAGATGATGAACGAACGGGTTGTCGTAGCCTTTACCTTTTGGCTTATCTCGTCGTTGGTAGCTGCGATGTGAGCCACGAGTGAGTCATAGCGTTGCTTGTAATACACCTCTGACTGTTTGTCAACTTTTATCAGAGCCTCATAGATGTTCTTAGCTATTATGAGCGCGTTTTGTGTTGACATCCATGTGTGCTGGTCGGTAACGCCTTTTGTTGACGTTTCCACTGTCCTGATGCCTTCAGAAGAGTTGATGATTGTTATGTGGCTGCTGAAGGAGTCGAGCTTCTTCATCCATGTCTTTTCGAAGCCGAGGTCTCCAATCTTCACGAATAGAACGCTCTTGCTCAGGTCAACCATTTGTTTGGCTGTCGGCTCGTAAGTCTCAGGGCTGCATCCTTTTGGCACGAGCGAGACTACTTCAGCCCTGTCGCCTGCGATTTGCCCTACGAAGTATCTTAACGGTTCGATGGAAACGGTGATTACTGTTTTCTCCGTTTTGTTCTCGTTGCAGCTGCAAAATGCGATAACGAGAAATGCCATCAGTATTGTTTTTGTCAGTTTCATTGTGTTATATTATTAGACTTGCCCCGTAAACGAGGAGAACGTATCTGAATAGTTTGCTGATGGTGATGCTGACGACCACGATAGGAAAGTTGGCTCGCATCAGTCCGAGCAGGATGGCGATGGCGCTGCCGAGTATAGGAAGGAAGGTGAACAGTCCTGACCATGCACCTTTCCCTGCCATGAATCGTCTCGCCTTGTCGAGGTCTTTCTTTTTCACGTGGAGGTATTTCTCAATCCATTCCGTCTTACCCATTCTCCCTACCCAATAGTTGAAGAGTGAGCCGAGCACGTTGCCTATTGTTCCATAGACGATGAGCATTGTAGGGTCAAGTCCTGCAGCCTGAAGTCCTACCATGATTGCCTCGCTGCTGAAAGGGAAGAAACTCCCCGCAATGAATGCCGCTACGAGCATTCCAAAATATCCGTAATTCAACAGGAATAATATTATTGCTTCCATTGCGTTTTCATATCAAGAGATTCACTATTGTCAGCGCCACTGTCGCGGTGAGCATGACGATGAACGAGATGTTGGTGATGAACGTCCGTGTGTGGGTCAGGAAGTGGGCTATTGCAGGGCTTCCGCTTACTATTGCCATTCGGAACGTGAAGTCAAAATGCTGTGGTTGAAGTATTGTTAACGTCAAAGCGGCTATTGTGTTGACTATGAACACACTATAATACATTCTCGTGTTCAGCTTGTCGTTTTGTCTCTTGCGAAGATAATGGATAATACCTGTGAATAACATAGGAGTGACAACGGCAAAGGTCAGGCAACGGCTTGCTCCAAGCGACTCGTAAACTGAAAGCAGGTTAGATGTCTCACCATATAACGGCATGAATTCAGTGAGTTGCGTGAAGTGGGCTATTGGTGTCGCGATGTCTTCGGTGAAGATGAACCACAGCGAGGCGAACCAATAGGGAGTGATGAGCCCGAGCAAGCTCGCAAAGAACGTTCGCCACGACATTGACCTGAGGCTGAACACCATGAAAATCCACATCAGCGGGACGAAGTACAGTATTTGCACCCAGAGCAAACTTGCCACTCCGAGGGCGAGGAAGGCGTAGAAGTTCCACCCTGGCGAAGTCCTGTCCTGATAGCCATTGAACAATGGCATGTACATGATGGAATAGCACAGTGCCACTATGCCTCCGTCGATGGCAGGGAAGAGGAAGGGGGAGCTACAGGTGAGACACAGGAAGACGCACGACACCATGCGACTGTAGGTTCTCAACAACACGAAAGTGGTGTTAAGCTCCACAATCACGTAGGTGGTGAGCACGAAGCATGCGAACTGCATCCACATCTGATCCACGACCGCTCCACCCAGTGCCCACACCAACGAGGCGTAAGCTGCTGTTATGGGCAGAGTCAGTCGGCTCTCAGCAATCTTGTTCTGTAGTCTCTTCATTCATTCTTTCTTTACTGACGTTTTCCTCTAACTTAATAAACCTGCATCATTCATTTCTTCCTGCGTTGTGTGTGCGCGAGACACCCACATTCCCGGTGATGTCTCGAGCACTTGTCGGTTAAGCTCCCCTTTTCTACTGGAGAGGGGAAGGAGGCTTATAAGTCCTTTCCTATATCACGTCGGAAATACTTGTCGGTGAAGTTGATTTTCTGAGCTTCCTCAAACGACTTCTGCAGGGCTTCTGTCTTGTCCTTGCCGTAGGAGCTGACAGCTATCACGCGTCCGCCGTTGGTTACGACCTGTCCATCCTTCTCGGCTGTTCCTGCATGGAAGACGATGCTTCCTTCCACGTCGCCGATGCCGCTGATGGCGTAGCCTTTCTTGTACTCCTGAGGATATCCGCCGCTGACGAGCATCACGCAAACGGCAGCACGCTCGTCGAACTCGATGGCTCGCTTGTCAAGGTCGCCGTTGGCTACACCCTCGAAGAGATCAACGATGTCGCTCTTCAGTCGTAGCATGACGCTCTCGGTTTCAGGGTCGCCCATTCGGCAGTTGTATTCAATCACCATCGGCTCTCCCTCGACGTTGATGAGTCCGAAGAAGATGAAGCCCTTGTAGAGGATGCCTTCCTCGGCAAGTCCTTCCACGGTAGGACGAATGATGCGGTCCTCGACCTTCTGCATCCACTCCTTTGTGGCGAAAGGTACAGGTGTGACGCTTCCCATTCCTCCTGTGTTGAGTCCTGTGTCGCCTTCCCCGATGCGCTTGTAGTCCTTCGCCTCGGGCAGAATCTTGTAGTTCTTTCCGTCGGTGAGCACGAACACCGAGCACTCTATTCCGCTGAGGAACTCCTCGATGACGACTTGTGCTGAGGCGTTGCCGAACATTCCTCCGAGCATTTCCTTCAGCTCCTTCTTTGCCTCGTCGAGGGTCGGGAGGATGAGCACTCCTTTTCCTGCGCAGAGTCCGTCGGCCTTCAGCACGTAAGGAGCTTTCAGTGTCTCAAGGAATTTCAGTCCTTCCTCAACGGTTGTCCCGTCGAAGGTCTTGTAGCGTGCTGTCGGAATGTTGTGGCGCTGCATGAACGCCTTTGCGAAGTCCTTGGAGCCTTCGAGCACTGCTCCTGCCTTTGAAGGTCCTATCACTGGGATGTTGCAGGTTATGGGGTCGTTGGCAAACTCGTCGTAGATTCCTTTCACCAATGGGTCTTCAGGTCCTACGACCACCATGTCCACCTTGTTGGTATAGACAAAATTCTTCAGTTGGCCGAAGTCGTTGACTCCGATGTTCACGTTTTCGCCACAGTTTCCTGTGCCTGCGTTTCCCGGTGCGATGTATAGTTTCTCACATTTCTCGCTCTGTGCGATTTTCCATGCCAAGGCGTGTTCGCGACCGCCGCTTCCTAAAAGTAATATTTTCATGTTTATTTCAAATAATCTTCAAAATATTGTGTTATTCTCTCGTGCAGGTGAACACTGGCGTGTCCCATCATGTTGTGTCCCTCGCCGGGATAGACGAAGAAGTCGGGCTGTGTGCCGGCTTCAACGCAGGCGTTGAGGAACTGCAGTGCGTGCTGTGGCACCACCGTAGGGTCGTTCATACCTATGATTATCTGCAACTTTCCCTTCAGGTTTTTTGCCTTGTTGAGAAGGCTTGTCTTCTCGTAGCCTTCGGGGTTTGCTTCGGGAGTGTCCATATAGCGTTCGCCATACATCACCTCATACCATTTCCAGTCGATGACAGGTCCTCCTGCCACTCCCACCTTGAACACGTCGGGGTAGTTGCACATGAGCGATGTGGTCATGAATCCGCCGAAGCTCCATCCGTGTACGCCCATCCGGTCTTTGTCCACGTAAGGCAGCGACTTGAGGAACTCGACACCTTTCATTTGGTCAGCCATCTCCACTTGTCCGAGCTGTCGGAATGTCGCCTGCTCGAAGTCGCGTCCGCGTCGCTCGCTTCCCCGGTTGTCGAGAATGAAGAGCAGGTAGCCCTTCTGCGCCATGTAGGTTTCCCACGAGCGGCTTCCGTAGTGCCATGAGGCATCCACGTTGTGGGCGTGAGGACCGCCATATACATAGATGACTGTAGGATATTTCTTCTCGGGGTCGAAGCCTACGGGTTTCACCATTCGGTAGTAGAGGTCGGTCACTCCATCGGCTGCCTTCAGTGTGCCGCAAGAGTATTCGGGGATGTTGTATCCTTTCCATGGGTTCTCGGCGGTCATCAGTCGTGAAGCCTTGCCCGTTGCGGTGTTTATGAGGTCGATGTTGCGTGGAGTGTCGGGAGCGGAATATTTGTCTGCCGCGAAAGCTCCCGACTCGGAGAGTTGTGCCTGGTGCATTCCATCTCCGTTGTCGATGCGTCGCATCTTTCCGCTTTTCAGGTCAACGGTGTAGATGTTTCTCTGTATAGGGCTGTCGGCATTGGCAAGCACCACAGCTGTCTTTGTCTTCTTGTTGAATCCCAAGAGGCTCTCTATCACGAAGTTACCTTTGGTCACCTGTCTTGCTGCCTTCTTCTTAAGGTCGTAGAGGTAGAGGTGGTTGTAGCCATCCTTCTGACTCTGCATCAGGAACTTTGTCGCGTCCCATGGCAGGAAGGTGAGCGGGTTGAGCGGCTCCACGTATTTCTCGTGGGTCTCGTGGTAGAGCTCTTCTTTTTTCTCGCCTGTTGCGGCATTGTAGCTGACGAGTCGGCAGTCGTTTTGGTCGCGGTTGAGTTCAAACATGTAGATGGTCGTTGCGTCGGGACTCCACGAGATGTTGGTGAAATAGCGGTCGGTAGGGTCGCCTGCGTTGAGGTAGATGGTATTCTTCGTTTCGAGGTCATACACTCCTACGGTCACCTTGTGGCTTGTCATTCCCGCCATAGGGTATTTGTCGGGTTCGAGAGTCGCCTCGCGCTCGAAGGTGTTCACCTGCGGATAGTCGGTCACCATCGACTGGTCCATTCGGTAGAAGGCGAGTCGCTTCCCGTCGGGACTCCAGAAGAGCCCTTCCTCGATGCCGAACTCGTTGCGGTGAACGGCTTGTCCATACACAATCTCTCGGCTGCCGTCGGTGGTCAGCTGTCGGTCTTGGTTGTTGGCCTCGGTCACGTGGAGCTGGTTGTTTTCTATATAGGCAAGGGCTTTCGACTCATTGCAAAATTTTGATGCCGAACTGTTGTGGCTGTCGATTTTCCACACCACCTTTTTTTTGCTGAAGTCGTATGTCAGTATCGACTTTTTCGACATCAGCACCACCTCCGTCTTGTCGGCGTAGGGGCAGTTGGCATAGAGCAGCGAATAGACCTTGTCGTCCTTGAGCTGCGCGTTCACGTCCTTTATATTAAATAAGGTGTCGCGCTTTGCAGTCTTCATGTCCATTGCCTCAAGGTATTCCACGTCGTGAATGATGAGTTTGTCGCCCCACCACGAGAGGAACATGTTTTTCGGTGTCATGTTCCTGTAGTTGTTGCCACCGAAGTTGAGGTCTTCGAGTGTGAACTGCTTCAGCTGTTGGGCAGTTGCCGTAAAGCCTATTGTAGCCATAATAGCCATTGCAAGTGTTTTAATCCTCGTCGTCATATCTGTTGAATTTTCGTCCGCCTTTACTAAAGTTCTTTCCGCCTTTTCGGTCGTTTTTCCAGTCGTTTCTCCTGTCGCCCTTTCGGTCGTTTCTCCTGTCGTTTTTCCAGTCGCCCTTTCTGTCTCCCTTTCTGTCTCTCTTGTCGGCGAATGAGTCGCTGTCGGAGTTGCGTCGTCGCTTGTTGGTGTCGAATCGTTCAAGGTCATATCTGTGGAACTTGAATGAACGGATGTCGCCCTCTTCGTTTTCTTCGTTTTCGTCGATTCGTTTTTTGAACTCTCGGTTTTTCTTGAAGCGGTGTTTTTCAGCCATTGCCTTCTTTTCCTCTTCAGTCTTTACTATGCCTCCTTCGCTTCGGAAGTCCTTGAGTGGTCCGTCGAATATTTGGTATTTTCTCAGTTCACATTCGAGCGAGCCGTTGTAGAGAGGTATTTTTATAGAAGGCTTGAGACCTATCTGGTCGAAGCATTCCGAGCGGTAGCTCAGCACCCATGCCTCGTTGTCGTGGAAATGGTGCTTCAGCCTTTCGCCTATCATGCGGTAGGTGCCGAGCAGGTCGGGCGTTGAGATGCGTTCGCCGTAGGGTGGGTTGGTGACCATGATGCTTTTCTCCTTCGGCTGCTGGAAGTCCTTGAAGTCGGCGCAGTCGATGGTGACGATGCTTGACAGTCCGGCAGCCTTGACGTTCATGCGTGCTGTGTTGACAGCTTTCATGTCGATGTCGTAGCCGTAGATGTGGTGGTTGAACTCACGTTCTTCCGAATCGTCGTTATACACCGCGTCGAAGAGGTCGGCGTCGAAGTCGTTCCATTTCTCGAAGGCGAATTCCTTTCTGAATATTCCGGGAGCCATGTTTTTGGCTATGAGTGCCGCCTCGATGGCGAATGTTCCCGAGCCGCACATCGGGTCGATGAAGTCGGTGTCGCCTTTCCATCCTGTCAGCAGTATGATGCCAGCCGCGAGCACTTCGTTGATTGGTGCCTCGACGCTTTCCTGTCGGTAGCCGCGTCGGTGGAGGCTTTCGCCGCTGGAGTCGAGCGAGAGCGTACACTTGTCTTCGGCGATGTGTATGTTAAGCCTGAGGTCGGGATTTGCCACGGAGATGTTGGGTCTTGTTCCTGTTGTCTCTCGGAACTGGTCGACGATGGCGTCCTTCACCTTGTAAGCCACGAACTTCGAGTGCTTGAACTCTTCTGAGAACACTACTGAATCGACGGCGAAGGTCTTGTCGTTGGAGAGATATTTCGTCCAATCGACTTTTTTCACTCCTTCATACACCTCGTCGGGAGTGAGTGCCTTGAATCGTGCGATTGGTTTCAGTATTTTTATGGCTGTGTGCAGCTGGAAGTTTGCCCGGTACATCATTTCCTTGTTACCGGTGAACGACACCATTCGTCGTCCGATTTCCACGTTGTTAGCTCCCAGATGTGTCAGTTCCTTTGCCAGCACGGGTTCAAGTCCCATGAAGGTCTTGGCAATCATTTCGAATTCTTGTTCCATTTATGTCTTGTTATGTTTATTTCTGTCTTAAAAATTTCAATTATTCAATTTCTTAATGATTTTGCTGTTAGGTTCCAAGTCCTCGGTCACCCAGATGTTCGCCCCAACGATGCTTCCTCGTCCTATGGTTATTCGTCCGAGGATGGTGGCGTTGGAATAGACGATGACGTCGTCTTCGAGTATCGGGTGTCGGGGTATGCCCTTTATCGGGTTGCCGTTGTCGTCGAGCGGGAAGCTCTTCGCGCCGAGTGTCACTCCCTGATATAGCTTCACGTGGTTGCCTATGATGCATGTAGCTCCGATGACCACTCCCGTGCCGTGGTCGATGGTGAAATATTCGCCTATGGTAGCAGCGGGATGAATGTCGATGCCGGTTTCCGAGTGTGCCATCTCGCCGATGATTCTTGGTATGAGCGGCACGTGGAGCAGGTGAAGCTCGTGGGCGATGCGGTAGTTGGTGAGTGCCTTGATGACAGGATAGCACGAGATGATTTCGCCATGGCTCTCGGCTGCGGGGTCGCCGTTGAATGCCGCCTCCACGTCGGTGGCGAGCACCCTTCTTATTTCGGGCAGTCGCGCCACGAGAGCCATTGCCTTCTCCCTTGCCTTCGCGCGGCAGGCTGAGTTTTCGCCTTTCCCGCTGTTGGGGCAGTTGAAGCACAGCCCTGCGAGCACTTGCTCCTCGAGTAGTTTCGAGAGCCTTTCCACTGCCATTCCTATATGGTATTTTATGGTGTGCTTGTTAATTTTCGACTTGCCGTAGTAGCCTGGGAAGATGATGGCTCTTGACAAATCGATTATCTCTTCGAGCACTTTGCCCGAAGGAAGCGGATTGCCATCCTGATGCTGATGGAAGAGACCTTTCAGCGACGCAGGGTCGGAGAGCTGCTCGACAGCTGTGGTGAGGGTCTCTGTGAATGTGGTACTACCCATTGTGTACTTCTCACTAAATTTTGGCACAAAATTACGGAAAAAAAACGATTCCGCAAAACGTTTTCCTTGTTTTTGTAAGCGAAAAGTTGATTTTTTTGTCCAAACGGTGGTGAAAAATGAGTATAAGGACATTTTTTTCAGCTTTTTTGCTACAGGATTAAAAAAAATAATGTAACTTTGTAGCGTCTTCGGACATTAACTCACGAACCTTATATAATATACATCTTTAATAATGAACATATCTACGACCCTGTTGATGGTTTCCTACATATCAGGTAATTACACATATCTCGCGGTGCTTGCAGTGGCTTCGGTCGTTGCGACGGCACTCGTCATTTCGGCTTGGATACAGAGAAAGGAAAAGAAACTGCTGGAGAGAGAACTGTCGCACCTCATGGCTACAAAAAAGCAAGAGGTGGAATATGAACTCGTGCTCCAGGCGATGAACCTCGCCACTTGGCGCATCGACCTTACAAGAAAGGTCACGACCTACGACAACGACTACCGCACCCACCCGAGAGCCTACGCCCCGCCGCCAAACGCTCCGCTCGAGGCATTGGTCACGCTCTTGCATCCCGACGACGTGGAAATGGTGAAACGCGAGTACGCACTGCTCATCAGCGGAAAGACCAACTACTTCCACGCGCAATACCGAGTGCAGGACACTGCGGGAAAATACTACTGGGAGGAAGGCTACGGCACAGTGGCTGAACGCGACGACAACGGAAACCCGACAGTGGTCGTGGGCACTACCATGTGCATCGACAAGCAGAAAAGACTCGAGCGCGACCTCGTCAATGCCAAGAAACACGCCGAGGAAAGCGACCGCATGAAGTCGGCATTCATCAACAACATTAGCCACGAGGTGCGCACGCCGCTTAACGCCATCATCGGCTTCACCGACATACTGACCTCCATCACCGACGAGGCGGAGCGAAGCCAGCTCGTATCCATCGTCAAGGAGAACAACGCCAAGCTGCTGCACATCTTCGAGGACATGATGAACATGGCGAAGCTCGAGGCAACCGACGACACCATGAACCTCAACATCGAGAAGTTCGACGCAGTGGCTCTCGTCGAAGAAACTGTGGCAAAGGCAAGGACAAACAACCATAACCCGCTGCTTGCCATCGACTTCCTCAGCGACGAGCAGAAGATGGAGGTGAACTCCGACAAGGGACGACTGGAATACATCGTCAACCACCTGCTCGAAAACGCGCAGAAGTTCACGAAGGAAGGCGACATCACAGCGGGACTCACCACTACGCCCGACGGCAACCTTCGCCTGTGGGTCAGCGACACTGGCATCGGCATCGACGAGGAACATCAGGAAAAGATTTTCCAACGCTTCTACAAGGTCGATGACTTCGTGCAGGGAGCAGGCCTCGGACTTAGCGTCTGCAACAGCTACGCCATGAGCCTTGGCGGACTCATCGACGTTGAATCGACACCGGGCAAGGGCAGCACCTTCAGCGTGATAATTCCTGTTGACCTGAGCCGTAGGGGGGGAATATTGAAAGATTGAAAGATTGAAAGATTGGAAGATTGAAAGATTTAGGCAGTTTCTTAACAGAATTGTAATACCTGTTTAATTTTCATGTAACATAGAGTTACTACTTTTGCAGCCGAAAGTTTATCACAAAGTAGTAACACTATATGGAATTATTCTATCTGATTATCGTGGTCTTCCTGCTCGTGCTGGCAGTGTTCGACCTTTTCGTGGGAGTCAGCAACGACGCTGTCAACTTCCTCAATTCCGCCATCGGAGCAAAGGTGGCGAAGTTCAAGACCATCATGCTCATTGCTTCCCTCGGAGTGGTCGTGGGAGCGGTGATGAGCGCGGGAATGATGGACGTGGCGCGCCATGGCATCATGCACCCCGCCAACTATTCGTTCCACGAGGTGATGACGATTTTCCTCGCCGTGATGGTCACCGACGTGATCATCCTCGACATGTTCAACACCCTCGGGCTTCCCACTTCCACCACAGTGTCGCTCGTTTTCGAGCTGCTCGGAGGAACGTTCATTATCGCCCTGCTGAAGATGAACGCCGACCCGAGCCTCACGTTCGACGCGCTGCTCAACAGCGACAAGGCGCTGAGCGTCATCATCGCCATCTTCGTCAGCGTAGCCATCGCGTTCTTCACCGGAGTCGTGGTGATGTGGATTTCGCGAGTCGTCTTCACGTTCAACTATAAGCTCAAGCTGCGCTACACCGTGGCTGTGTTCGGAGGAATAGCCTTCGCCGTGCTCTCCTATTTCATATTTATAAAGGGACTGTCGAAGTCGCCGTTCATAGCCGCCGACACCAAGGAGTGGATTACCACCAACACCGGACTGCTCATGCTCGCCATCTTCGTCCTCGGCACGCTGCTCATGCAGACGCTCCACTGGCTGCGCTTCAACGTGTTCAAAATCATAGTGCTCATGGGAACCTTCGCCCTCGCCATGGCGTTTGCCGGCAACGACCTCGTCAACTTCATCGGAGTGCCGATGGCTGGTCTCGACTCCTTCCAGGACTTCACAGCCAACGGACAGGGCAACGACGACTCGTTCATGATGACCTCGCTCATGACCTCCGCCAAGACCCCGTTCCTCTACCTCCTCGCGGCTGGAGCAGTGATGATTGTAGCCATGACCACCTCGAAGAAGGCGCAGAACGTGGTGAAGACCAGCGTTGACCTTGCCCGACAGGACGAGGGCGACGAGATGTTCGGCTCTTCACGGGCTGCACGCAGCCTCGTGCGCGCATCGCAGGACATGGGCTCTTTCGTCCAGCGTTACATGCCGCGAAGCGCACAACGGTGGATTGACTCGCGCTTTCAGAAAGAAGAAGTGATACTCGAGGAAGGAGCTGCCTTCGACATGGTGCGCGCTGCCGTGAACCTCGTGCTCGCATCGGTGCTCATCGTTGTCGGCACGACCTACAAGCTCCCGCTCTCCACAACCTACGTCACCTTCATGGTGGCAATGGGTACGTCGCTCGCCGACCGCGCTTGGAGCCGCGAGAGCGCAGTGTTCCGCGTCACTGGAGTGCTCTCGGTCATCGGCGGATGGTTCATCACCGCCGGAGTGGCTTTCGCAGCCTGCGCCATAGTGTGCATGACGATGTATTTAGGAGGCTTCCTCGCCATGTTCCTCTTCATGGCTCTCGCCGTGTTCCTCGTAGTGAAGAGTCAGATTGCCTACGTGCGCAAGTCGCGCAGCGAGAAGAAGGACGACGTGTTCATGCTGATGATGAGGACGAAAGACCCCGAGATTGTGCTCGACCTCCTGGAGAAGCACGTCTCGCGCACGCAGAGCTTCGTCAGCCGTTTCGCCCTCGAGCAGTATGACAACATCCTCGACGGACTGTCAGCCGAAAACCGACACCTGCTGCGTCACTGCAAGCGCGACCTCGACAACGAGCACGACCAGCTCAAGAAGTTCCGCCGCAAGGAGATGCTCGCTCTCAAGCGAGTGCCTTCCGACGTGGCAATGGAGCGCAACACGTGGTTCCACCTCGGAGCCAACAGCAACCAGCAGTTCATCTACTGCCTCAAGCGAATGCTCGACCCTGTAAAGGAGCATGTCGAGAACAATTTCAACCCGCTGCCTCAGAGCTGTCTTGAGGAGTTCGCGCCAGTGCGATTCAAGGTTGAGGAACTGATGAAGCGCACCGAGGCGATGCTCTCCAGCGGACGCTTCCTCTCCTACGACGAAGTGCTTGCCGAAGCCGACCGCGTGAAGGATGACCTCTCAACCCTGCGAAAGCACCATCTCGACCGCATGCAGCGCGACTACGACAACAACAACCTGAAGATTTCCCTCGTCTATCTCAACATCCTTCAGGAGAGTCAGGAGTTCCTAAGCATCATGCGCCATCAGCTCCGCGCCGCCAACAGGTTCTACGGTGGCGACAGGTAAGTTTACCGCCCGAAAAATCACTGTCACGCTTGTCACACTGTCACGCTTCCGTTCCATCAGACGCAAGCGTGGCAGTTTTTTTCTAAAAAAGCTCGAAATGTTTGGTTATCTTAATAAATCTATGTAATTTTGCAAACGATAAAAACAATAGTGCAAATGGAAAGAAACAACAACGTTAAATCGGGTTTCTTGAAACTGATTGAGGACAAAAAGGCGATAAGTGAGTGTATTCGCAATGGTGGTGACATTTTAGATATAGTTTTCCCGTTTTGACCAACTTTTTTCCCGAATTGTCTCGTCAGTTTCAATTTTAATCCGTAACTTTGCACCAGAAATTTTAAACGAATTAAAACATTTATAATTATGGAAGAGAAAAAACAGCAGCTCGACGAGCAGCAAGAGGAAGAAGTGAACGGTGGAAGACTAAAACTTCGAGGCGTATTTGTCGAGGGTCCAGACGTGGAAACTTACGCGTGAACAAATAAATAATAATATATTGTTGAACTTTAAAAATAAAATTAATTATGGAAAAAGAACAGAAGAAGCAGCTGCTCGACGACGAGCTGATGGACGAGGTTGCTGGTGGTGGTGCAGGCCTAATACCTAATGAATGTGGGGATTTCACTGGTGATAGTTATTACGCACATGGTACAACTATTTTTGGTGGAAGAGGTTCTGTACACAGTGATACTGCCAATAGTAATCCCCTGTAAAAGCCATCAGTCCAGATTGTGGGTTTCGGGGGCTTAGGCAATCCCGACGACACGAAGGATTCTGAACTTGTTTTACATCCGCGGTTTGCCGCCGAAAGGGCGGTGGGCTGCGGATGTAAAGCGTTGGGAGGACGGATTTTGCGCGTCAGTTGACGAACAAATTTTCCTCAGTTGAGCGGCGGCTGTCGGAGGGTTGAACGTGACACCGTGACAAGCGTGACAAGGTTTCGCGGCATACCCATGAGTTTGAATTTTTATTACTAAATTAATTCTATTATTATATATATATTTATATATATATTAATAATAGACCTATTTCATAGACAAAGGGGGAAGGCAAAAAAACGTGTCACGCTTGTCACGCTGTCACGCTTTCCCCATTTTTCCCTTGGCTATTCCGATTTTATTTCTTACCTTTGCGGCAAAGAAGAAAAAAGAACTTAAAGCTATGAGTGAGAGAATAATTATACCTATTGTGGGCATGCGCTTTAGCGCGGTTTTTAAGGGCTTGACCAAGGACGAGGCGACCAAGAAGTCAGAAAGGCTTCTCGAAGGCATCTCGAAGGGTGAGCGTGTGGTGCTGATGGCTGAAAACGACAATCCGGTTGACCCGCAAGCCGTGATTTCCTACATGAAGGGCGACTTCTACGGATGGGTGAAAGCGGCGCTGAAAAACATCGTGCGACTGCTGATGAAGGACGAACAGGTGGTGGCGAGTTATGTATGCGGAAGCCATGTCACCTACTTCGTGGAGATAGAGACCGAAGGACCTTTGGAACTGCACTGGGAAAAGCTCTACTCCATGGACAACTGTCCGCTGAACGACAGAATAGTTACGTCGATGCCCTTGGACGAGCGGCGCATTGCAGCCGAGGAAAGCGAGTTTCGCCGACTGCTTGCGGAGGTGAAAAGAGCAAACCTAAGTTCAACTGAGGGTTGCTCATGTGGAGACCTCGATTCTGTCGAGGGTTGCTCATGTGGAGACCTCCATTCGGCGGAGGTTACCTCATGTAGTGACCTTCATTCGATGAAGGTTACTAAACTTCGAGCGGCGTTCATGGATTGCGCCGAGCGCATGGTGGAGAGTTTGGGCTGCTCGCTCTCGCGGGAGTCGGAGCTGACAATGAGCTATGTTGCAACGTCGCTCATGATGCTTGTTGCCGACCCGAAGTCGAAAGAGTGGGGCGGTGAGAAACTGGAGCAGCTTGCGGAGAAAGCCGAGCGCAAGGCCGCCGACACCACACGCGACACAGGAGAAGCCATTTTCAACACCATGCTC